>JAEXOY010000046.1 GCA_023439045.1 Bacillota bacterium
ATTTAGTGGACTGTGGATCTGGAGTATCAGAAATTTTCATAAATACATAGTATAGAGGTCTTGCACCTCTGGTTATATAATCACCATTTTTCCATTGTACAAACATAAATGTTTTACCATCAAGCTTTTGTATCTCATAAGCTGAAAAGGTATTAACTGAACCCATGTCAGTAATATAACCTTTAGTCCACTCATGCTCTCCTGACCCTAACTTCTGACCATTTTCACCATATGATGTCATCTTACCATCTTCATAGAAATTATGAATACCAGTTGGTACATAACTCTTTTTAGTTGTATCTTTTGAATTAAAATCTTCAGGGTAGTTAACAAAGTCGATCTGTTCCCATTTACCAATAACCTCTTTATCCATTTCAAACTCGTAATCCATGGATTCTGAAATAACGCCATTAGCGTCCCTTGTAATTTTAACCTTAGGAGCCGGTGCAGGTGTATTAGAGGTCTTTATATATACATCATACATAGTAACTTTTCCAGTCCTACCATAGTCCCCATTCTTACTCTCTACTACCATAAAAGTTTTACCATTTATAGTACTTATAGCATAACTATTGACATATTTATCTCCATACTGTAAATCTACGAGGTAGTTTTTAGTCCAATGGAACCCTTCCCTTAAGTAGGGTTTATCACCATCAAGACAACGTAGGATCATGGTACCATCGGCATAAATACTTGTACTTTGTACACTTGATCGTGTATGAATTGGAGATTTATTAGGGTCAAATAGGTTATATATATCCTCTGTAAGATACGTATTGAAGAATTCCCATTCACCAACTGCATTCTTATCCAGAGTAAATGTATACTCTATACTATCTGTCCTCCTGCCATTATCACCTACTACACTAGTGACCTTTGCATTAGCATCATTGATGATAGTAGGTAATTTCAACTTGTTGTCACTGATGTCATTAATCCTTACTGCAGCATTAGCGCCATCCCAGATAACTTCTTTCCCTAGGGATTCAGCTGCAGCTCTAACTGGTACATATGTTACTCCATCAACGATGATTGGCGTTACTGCCTTACCATTAGAATCCTTTTCAATCTTTGTATCATTAACAACCAGACTGATCTGTTTTCCACCAGATGTAAAATATGCAGTGATTTGTTTAACGATATCCTTTGATGCTGCAAATGCAGGGGTTGATACGCCGATGATAAGTGTGAGAACCATTCCTATCGCGATGTAACCAAGTTTATTAAGTTTTTTCATTTTTGCCTCCTTTTTCCGTAACATTTTTGTGCGTAGCTTTCAAAATTAAGCCTGTCTATAGCAAAAGTTTAAATTAGTACCCGAAAATCCCTTTTATTTCATTATGACCCATAGTTTTCATTTTTTCAACATTAATTCCACTCTCAAGAAAGCAGAAAAGTGAAAAAAAATAAAACGTCTATATGACGTTTTATTTTTTTCATTAATTGAATTTAATGTATGTCGCTGAAATCACAGCAATACCGACTATTATACGCAAAATGCCGCATAATGGGGTATAGCCTGTATCCCATCGCTTTGACCGAAGTTCTTTTCTGAAAATCTTATCGAATAGGTGGGCCGATATTTCTGAATGAACACCCCAAGGCTTTTTGACTTGGTCCTAGTGTACTTTTTGACCTCAATGCCAACAATGTCCGCACCCTTCTGTATCACAAAATCAAGTTCCGCCGAATGCTCGCTTGTCCAGTAGTAAGGCGTATATCCGTTGCACACAAGCGCCTGTGCGATATAATTTTCAGTTACAACCCCCATGAAAATGTTGGACTCGCCAGTCAATATCGTTTGTTGCGACAATCCGGATTTCATGACAAGCAAGCCGACATCATAAGTTTATTGAAAATAAACTATGTATTAGCTATAATAAAGCACAAGGGAGTGATGAAATATAAGGAAAATCAGGAAACATTGTGCATACCAAAGGCTATTGCATATGACTTCAAACAGAATATCAATAGCCATAATATATGTGTAAGATAAAAAAAGAAAGGAAAGAACTTCTCATGAAGATTGTCAAGATTGATGATGGTGATAAAGCAAAGTACATGGAATTGCTTCTTATTGCAGATGAACAGGAAAATATGATAGAAAAATATTTATATCGTGGCGATATGTTCGCCTTGTATGAGGACGATCTCAAGGCTCTTTGCGTTGTCACAAAAGAGCACCCCGGCGTTTATGAAATTAAGAATATTGTTACTGTACCTGAATATCAACGAAGGGGCTATGGACACCAGCTAATCTCTTATATTGCTGATTACTATAAAGAAATTGGTAACGAGCTGTATGTTGGAACAGGAGATAGCCCTTGGATACTTAATTTCTATAGAAAGTGTGGGTTTGAAATATCTCACATTGTTAAAAACTTTTTTATAGACAATTACGACCACCCTATGTATGAGGATGGACAACAGTTAGTGGATATGGTTTATTTGAAAAAACTTTTATAAAGCCAAAGCTTTCTTCCGACCTTCCCAAAATTCAGGTTCACATTCTGATACGTTATATAAATCATTAAAACACCTATTTTGTTATGACTTCTACGCCTCTCTTACAGTTTATGTAAATTACTTTTTGTTAACAAATATTATTGAAATTTTTTCTCATCCTTGCTATTATTATTTAGTCAAGACTTTTTAGAGTAGTTAAATCTAAGATAATAAAAGTGGGGATAATCTTAAAATCTTTCCTTATTTTAATCTAAATAAGGATAAAAAATAAAAATAAGGAGTGTATTAAAATGACACAAAAGAGAGATCAGTGGGGATCTAAAGCTGGATTTATCCTCGCTGCCATTGGTTCTGCTGTTGGGCTAGGCAATATATGGCGATACCCTTATGTACTTTATTCCAACGGTGGAGGTGCTTTTTTAATTCCCTATTTCTTCGCCATATTGACTGCCGGAATACCATTATTGATTTTGGAGTTTGGGTTGGGACACAAGTACAAAGGTTCTACTCCTTTAGCATTTGCAAGAGCAAACAAAAAGTGGGAGTGGCTGGGATGGTGGCCAAGTATCAATTCATTTATTATACTTACATACTATACCTTGATACTAAGTTGGGCTATCAATTATCTGTTTTTAAGCTTTACACAGGCCTGGGGAACTGATACAAATTCATTTTTCTTTAGTAACTTTCTTAAAATGACTGATAGTCCCTTTAAGCTAGGTGGCGTTGTATGGCCGGTATTTGCAGGTATTACCGCTATATGGCTATTAAACTGGTTTGTATGTTACAAAGGAGTTTCCAAGGGAATCGAAAAGATAAATAAGATTCTTCTTCCAACCCTAGTAGTTGCAATGATAATTATTGTTATTAGAGGAGTAACTCTTCCGGGAGCAGACCTCGGACTTAACAAACTTTTTACACCGGATTGGTCAGCAGTACTGAATCCAAAAGTTTGGATAGCTGCCTACGGTCAGGTTTTCTTTTCTTTAAGCATAGCCATGGGTGTTATGGTAACTTATTCCAGCTACCTTCCAAAAAAGACGGATATAAACAACAGTGCGTTTATGACAGCCTTTGCCAACTGCGGATTTGAATTCCTGGCTGCAATAGGAGTTTTCGGAATTTTGGGATATATGGCTTCTGCTCAGGGTGTTGGCGTAGATGAGGTTGCCTCACAGGGAATTGGACTTGCATTTGTAGTTTTCCCAAAAGTATTTACGGTTATGGGTGGAATAGGTAAACTCTTTGGTGTGTTATTCTTTACATGTCTTGTTTTTGCCGGAATAACTTCTTCCATATCTCTTGTTGAAGCTTCTTCTTCGGCATTCATTGACAAAACAGGCGCCAACAGAAAAAAAGTTGTTTCTTTAGTTTGCCTTGTTGGATATTCCATTAGTATAATCTATACTACTGGAGCAGGATTATACTTCCTCGATATTATTGACAACTTTGTAAACTCATACGGAATCGTATCAATAGGCTTACTTGAGGCAATAGCTGTAGGCTGGTTCTTCGGAGCATCTAAGATAAGAGAACATACTAATCCTATGTCGTATTTTTCAGTTGGAAAATGGTGGAATGTTATGGTTAAATTTGTAACTCCTGCCATATTGACTTTTATGATTATTTCTAACGTTATAAATGAAATATCAAAACCGTATGGAGGATATTCCCAAAAGGCGCTCCTTGCCTTCGGTTGGAGTGCGGTAATTATCGGAATAGGTTTGTCTTTAATTATAAGTCAAAGACCTTGGAAAGACAGAAGTATTACCTCTTATAAATCTGAGGAGGTGAAGTAGATGACTGCTACATCTATAGCATTCTTTCTAATTGGTGCCATTTTCCTTTGGGGTGGACTTGCTGTAACAATTACCATTGCAGTTAAAAATGATAAAAAATAAGCATGACTCAATAGAAACAGAAACCCTAGACTAGTTGAAAGTCTAGGGTTTTGTTTTTTTAGACACTATCAGAGGGTATAGAAGCATCTATAATTATTAGACTTCTACTCCTCAATTCCTATATCGTTTTTGAGTATTCCTCCAAATGTAACTGCTGAATTGCCATATTTATCTCTGATTTTATCCATTGCCTTTTCAAGTTTTTCTTGTTTTTCTACGTTAATGCATGTATTGTCTTCAAACAATACGTCGTCAAGGAGTGAAAGCTGTTGATTTATATCACTTCCGTAGCAAAGATTGGAAGCTGTGATAGTGAGGGTTCGAATGGGCTTGCTTTCACCCCAACTAGCTTTTATTAGCTCCATAGCAGTATCACTGATAACCTTTGCAAGATTAGTAGGTTGGTATAAACTTTTTTGTCTGGAAATTGTTTTAAAGCTTGGGTCTTTTATAGAGACCTGCACAACATTACATTTTACATCATACCTTCTCATTCGCCTGGCTACTTCATCACAAAGAAATTTCACACCAGTAATGATATCGTCATATCCGCTAAGATTACGTTTAAACGTCATTCCATTTCCTACAGATTTAATGTCTCTACCCTCTGCTGAAGGTTTTACAGGACTGTCGTCTATTCCATTTGCATAATCATGGATAGCTTCTCCTAATTTACCAAGCCTGCCAACTATCAACCTTTTATCTGAATTTGCAAGCTCTCCTATTGTTTTTATATAAAGAGTCTCAAGCTGCTTTGCAGCAGCCTTACCCACATAAAGCAAATCTGTTACAGGGAGTGGATAAACTAACTCCTTATAATTATCTCTCGAAATAACTGTTGTGGCATCGGGCTTTTTGTAGTCACTTCCTAGCTTTGCAAATATCTTGTTGAAGGAAACCCCTACTGAAACTGTCAGCCCAAGCCTTTCTCTGATGATATCCCTTATTCTGTCTGCAATCTCTTTTCCGTCTCCAAATATATTCTTTACTCCTGTAACGTCCAGCCAACTTTCATCAATTCCAAATGGCTCAACTAAATCAGTAATTTCCTTATAAATATTATTAACCAGCTTAGAGTATTTAGAATATTGAGAATGGTGAGGTGGAACAAGTACTAGGTCAGGACATTTCTTCTTTGCCTGCCAAATGGTTTCTGCCGTTTTTATATTATATTTTTTTGCGAGTTCATTTTTTGCAAGTATTATGCCATGACGATTTTCTGGGTCCCCTGCTACCGCCATAGGAACGTCCTTTAAAGCAGGGTTCATAAGTGTTTCAACCGCTGCATAAAATCCGTTTAGGTCGCAATGTAGTATCACTCTGTCCATATTATCTCCCAAAAAACAATACTGCTTTTTCTCTATTTTGTTGCTTATATTGAGACCAATTATAGCATATCCATCAACTCAAATAAATACATGGCAAATACTCGGCATCTACACACTTAAGTAAATTGTACTATTAAACATAAAATCCAGTAAAGCGTATGCGAATTCCTTGTTAAACAGCTTTATATATTATTTCCCTTTCAGAATATGGTATTAATAAATTCTGCAGTTCCCCCAGATCAGTAATACTATTATCCAACCATTTTTCAACGTTGTTATCTGACAAAATCACAGGCATTCTGTTGTGAATGAATTCAATGTCCGGATGAGGCGTTGTCGTGATAATGGTGGTTGCTGGATATCTCTGCCCTTCCTTGTCAACAAATATATTGTATAATCCAGCCAAATAGATTATTTTTTTATTGTTAATACCAATTTGATATTTTGTTTTGGTCTTACTATCTGTAAGCCACTCATAGTAACCAGCGGCAGGCATAACACATCTCCTGGTTATAAATGAATTTCGGAACATTGGTTTTTCACCAACCGATTCCGCTCGAGCATTAATCACTACTCCACCCTTATAGTTAGGAAATCCCCATTTAGCAGCACTTAGAATTCTTTTGTTTTGATGAGAGTATAATACTGCTACGTTATTCGTAGGAAATACTTCTCCATATTTTATTTCGTTTTCACTAATTTTTTTTGATACTTCGTCTACTATTTTTCTAAATTCCATTAATTCTTCTTCCTCGATGCTAACATACCTTCCACACATGTAAATCACCTCAGATAAATTATACCACCTTAACTGAGGCAATAATCATAACGGCTGTAAAATAAAAAAGCTCAGATTAAGAAAATCTGGGCTTATATAAAACAATTAAGTTTACTGCTTTCTAGGTATACTTCTTTAGAGTACTCAACATTTTTTCAGCTAACCTGATTGCTCCATTTGCATTAACATGGTTACTATCCCGAAAACACATATTATCAAAAACTTTTCCATCTTTATTAATAAGATTATAGTCTATGTACTCAAGCCCATGTTTCTTTGCCATACTATTTATTTTTTTGCTATACTCATCATAGTCCTTTACATACTTTATTGTGTCAGCAGGTAATGGAGCAGTAACAACAATGACCTTTATACCTTTTTCCTTACACAATTCCATTGTCTTATCAAAATATTCTATCTGCTTATCATTAAATTTATAGTCCTTGGTCCTCGTAAATGTACTGTTTTCAATAATCTTTTTGGTTACTAACTGATCAGAGTATAAATAGCCTTTTCCCATATATATATAATCGCTAAAAACGTTATTATTATCATTGAAAACAGGCTTTTCATTCAATCCACCTCTCATAATATAATCGAGTGATGTGAATAACCTATTTCTATACTTATAAGTTTTAACCAATGAGTCAAGTACGAACTCCTTGTAATTCTTTTCTCTATTAAGTGTTAATAATAACTCAGCCCTTATTGTGGGACTTTCTAGATAATCATACACAAATGTTGCAGCAGTAGTATTGTCTGTGCTGCATAATTTACTCCAATATGCTTCATATACCAATAATTTGGGGTTTTGCTTCTCTATGGCCTGTTTAAATGCATAATATCCCACTACAGGAGTCTGATCACTTGATGAAAGATTAAAGGTATTCAATTTTAGTTCCTGATCAAAATAATCAGTATTAAAAGCAAATCTAGCATGCGAAGATCCTAAAAACATTACATCTATACTATTGCGTTCAATATCATATAAATCATCCCATACTAACGTAGCAGGATCTCTGGAATCTTTTTGTGGTAAGCTTTTCAGGCCCATACCTAGAAGATTGTCCATTATTATAAGGCTAAATATGAATAAAATTATTAGTAATATGTTTCTATAGTGTTTTTTCATAGTATTCACCTCAAAATTGGAAATAAATAAACTGAAGCTTGGTAAATTGTCCTAGAATAATGATTGCAAAGATACCCAAAATATAAATAGTCCAACTTCCGTATGATAACTTCTCATCCAATTTTTTATTTATTATTACCTTAGTTTGTATTATTTCAATAAGCATGAGAAAGCTAATAAGTACAAAGGCAACTAAAAATGATACTTTGGAAAGCTCAGGCGTATGAGATAATACTCTGCTTACCGAAGAAGACAACTCACCTCTGTTCCATCCTGAAAAAAGAGATATAAATATTTGAACAGCGTCCGAAAAGCTATTTGCTCTAAAAAATATCCAGGCAAAAGTAGTTAACACAAAAGTACACGCAACTTTAAAAATATTATGAGCCTTAGGAAGCCTATTAATTTTAAAGAATTCTACTATTCTTTTCCTAGATGATATTGTAACCTGTGAAAAAATTAGGTATAGGCCATTTAATCCACCCCAAATAACATAAGTCCAGTTAGCACCGTGCCATAAGCCACTCAACAGAAAAGTAATAAACAGATTTCTATATAATTTCATCTTATTAACTCTGTTTCCGCCTAAAGGGATATATACATAGTCCTTAAACCAGCTAGATAATGAAATATGCCATCTTTTCCAAAACTCAGATATGGATTTAGATAGATACGGTTTGTCGAAATTGACCATGAGCTCAAAGCCCATAACCTTAGCAGAACCCCTGGCAATGTCAGAATAACCTGAGAAATCGCAGTAAATTTGAAATGCAAAGAATACTGTTGCAATAAGTACAGGAAGTCCATGATAATTATTAGGATTATTATAAACCTCATTTACAAAAATAGCTAATCTATCCGCAATTACTACCTTTTTAAACATTCCCCATAACATCAATTTAAGGCCGTCTGCAACCCTGTATAGATCAAACTTATACTTTTTATGGAACTGATGAAGCATATTCTGAGGTCTTTCAATAGGCCCTGCAACCAACTGAGGATAAAACATTACATATAGCGCAAAAATACCAAAGTTTTGCTCTGCCTTCTGTTTATTCCTATACACTTCTATTATATAGCTAAGACTTTGAAAGGTATGAAATGATAGTCCAATAGGCAAAATTATTTCCAGACTCCCAATAGGATAATTCCAATTAATAAGCTCTGCTATGTACGAAATATTTGTATTAAAGAAATTAAAGTATTTAAAGACAAATAAGAATCCAATATTTGAAATAATGCTGACTATCAGCAGCGTTTTCTTATACTTAACACTAATTTTTTCTAACCCTACTCCGACAAAATAATCAACCGTTATTGTAATAGCAAGTATAATTATATATTTAGGGACAAATACCATATAAAAATAGCAGCTTGCCAATAATAGCATATATCGGCCCGCCCTTAACGGCAGTACAAAATAAAAAGTGGTAACTATAATAAAAAATAACAAAAAACTAATTGAATTAAATAACATATTATGTCCTTACTTAAAATTGTCTTTTTGCTCCAATTTTTATATTAAATCCAAAATATATTATATTATACTTCTATTAGCCAAACAACATCATTATTCATAAATAATTTGATAAGTATATTCATGCGCTCTAATTGTGTGGGTTTTAATTGCTGATATATACCACTTACTACTAAAAGCAATAGCATGTTATAACGCAAAACAAAACCCCATGCTATTAACATGAGGTCTTGATATAAATCTGGCAGATTCCTACTTTCCCAGGTCGTCTCCAACCAAGTATCATCGGCACTAGGATGCTTAACTGCTGTGTTCGGTATGGGAA
>JAEXOY010000047.1 GCA_023439045.1 Bacillota bacterium
GGAAAAATGGTGATTATATAACCAGAGGTGCAAGACCTCTATACTATGTATTTATGAAAATTTCTGATACTCCAGATCCACAGTCCACTAAATAATTATATGTAAAAAAGTGATATACTCGGCAAAAGACTTCTATGCTCGGTTATATGCAGAAGTCTTTTGCTATATATCATGTTGATGGCCCTATGTGTATTAAAACCATTTAGATTATTTGCTAGAATTAGTTCCCAACTAGAGATGTTTTTTTCAGATAGGCTAAAATAAACCAAATCTCAAAGCTAAACAATAGCTATTATCATTTAAAAGCATAAAAGTTCTTGGAATCCATTTTATCCTGGGCTACTCTCATAGCCTCACCAAATCTCTGAAAGTGAACTACCTCACGCTCACGTAGGAACTTGATTTTGGGTCTCTAACGTCAGGATCATCAACTAGTCTAAGTAACTAGAGATTTTGTAGGTGGGTGATTTTATGAAAGACACTATTTGCAGATATGGCGTTGAAGATACCTGGTACAGATTCAGTGATGAAGCATTCAAAAAGTTGGCAATTGAATGGTGCGAGCACAATAATATCTTATATAATCAGAGAAACAACAAATGACTAAACACAGGAAATAATATGTTGGAATTGATAAATATGAACACTTCGGGTATAATAAAATTAGATTTTATTTTACCCGAGGTGTTATATGTATATAGAGGTGTTATATGTATATAGATAGACATTTAGAAAAAGTAATATTAAACGCAACTAAAAGCTTTCCGGTTGTCTTGGTCACAGGCCCTAGACAAGTGGGAAAAACAACATTGCTAGAAAAGCTTGCAGATAAAGAGCGTAAATACATTACTTTGGATAATCCAATTATAAGAGAATTAGCAGTTAGTGATCCTGCCCTTTTTATTCAACGATATCAGCCACCCGTTATTATTGATGAAATTCAGTATGCGCCTGAACTTTTACCTTATATAAAAATGTATGTAGATGAACATAAAAATAAGGGAGATTTTTGGTTAACAGGCTCACAGATGTTTCATTTAATGAAAAATGTAAGTGAGAGCTTAGCGGGGCGAGTAGCTGTAATAAGTATGCTGGGCTTATCTAGTAATGAAATCGAGGGACTTCCTAATACTCCGTTTAAGCCTGATACTGGTATATTATTAGAAAAGATAAAACATGCTGCTAGTAAAAACGTAAATGAGATATTTGCTAGGATATTAAAGGGCTCTATGCCTGCATTGTATCAAAATGAGCAAGATCTCGAAATGTATTATTCGTCTTATGTTAATACTTATTTGCAAAGGGACATTAGAGATTTAACACAAGTAGGAGATGAACTAACTTTTTTAAGGTTTATGACTGCGTGTGCAGCGAGAACAAGTCAGATGGTAAATTATGCTGATTTGGCAAAGGATGTTGGAATAAGTCCACCTACGGCTAAACAATGGCTTTCCATTTTAGTTTCGTCAGGAATTATAGCATTGGTTGAGCCATATTTTAATAATGCACTTAAGCGCATTATTAAATCTCCGAACATGTATTTTCTAGACACTGGACTATGTACGTATCTTACGCGCTGGACCAATAGTGAAACCTTAGAGGTTTCAGCAATGTCGGGAGCATTTTTTGAAACATATGTGGTAAGTGAAATTGTTAAAAGTTATTACAACGCTGGTAAACGGCCACCAATATTCTACTATAGGGATTCTGATAATAAAGAGATTGATATTATAGTTGAGCAGGATAATACACTGTATCCAATAGAAATAAAGAAAAGTGGAAGCCCTAAAAGAGATGATGTAAGGCATTTTGACGTATTAAAAAAGACAGGGAAAAGTATTGGAACAGGTTGTGTTATATGTTTATGCAGTGACTTACTTCCAGTTGATAAAAATAACTATTTTGTTCCTGTATGGCTAATCTAGTTTCAAAGTTTGTGTAAACCTTCAAATTGATGTTAGGATTAATACATCAATTTGGAGGTTTTTTTAGACGAATAAATGAAAGTCCTGAGTAAGGTATAATGCAAAATAGGGGCAGATGCTTTATTAGTAGGCACCCGTCCCTTAAAAATATTAAACATATCAATTTTTAACGTTTACACAAAACCTTAAACTTACCCGTTTTTGTAGATAATAAGAATAAAAGGATCAATTCTATTTTACCTTATCAAATTGAGGATTAAAAGCATAAAAGTTCTTTGAATCCAATTTATCCTGAACCGATCTCATAGCTTCACCAAATCTCTGGAAGTGAACTACCTCACGCTCACGTAGGAACTTGATTGGATCTCTAACGTCAGGGTCATCAACTAGTCTAAGTATGTTGTCATAGGTAGCACGAGCTTTTTGTTCTGGTACGATGGTGTAAGAACAACAATTAAAAATTCCAATGAATTTCAACAGGTACAAACTTTGTTACAGGGTCGCGTTTACCTATCGCAATATGGTCTATCAGGTTATCTACAATTTCACGATTGAGCTTTTCAATATCCATGTATTCCTCAATCATTTGCCTGCGATTTTCAGTTGACAGCTTTTTTACTTGAAGGTTTTCCAACTGTTCATTGGCGCTTGCAATCAACTTTTCAAACCGTTCCTTCTCAGAAGAAAAATTTCTTGAAAGCTCAAGAAAATCACTTTCTGAGATAACACCATTTACTTTATCCAAATAGATTTCACGAAACCCTTTGGCATATTCGTTTTTCTTTTTTTCAAAAGAAGCAATTTCACTTTTAATTTTGTCAATGCTATGGGCTATATTACTATGGAAGCTGACACGTCGGGTAATATCCTCTTTGTCCAGGTATGAATCTATCATGCCCTTTAGCTCTTCAATAACAGCACGTTCCAGTGCTTCCACCGATAGAAAGGAACCCTGGCAAGCATCTTTTGCAACATGTTTGGTCGTGCATTTTAAATAATGCCGTCCATGATTTTTTGATGACCGCATAAAATAGCCGCAATACATGCACCGGGTCTTTCTTGCAAAAATTCCGATTGAGCCAATAGAAAACGGCTTGGCTTTTTGTTGTATCAGCTCTTGCACTCTGTTCCATAATTCCATGTCAATGATCGGCTCATGGGTATTTTCTACTCTAATCCAATTTTGCTTCCCAATAGGCTTGTTTTCTTTAGTTTTATAGGAAACACTACCATATTTGCCCTGTACCATGTTCCCAATGTAAATTTCATTGATGAGCATGTCGGAAATTGCAAAGTATTTCCACAGCGTACTGTTCTTTGTTTTGGGCTGCAAATACCGCAAGCCTTTTTGGTGTTTGTACTCGGTTGGATTAGGGATACCTCTGTCATTTAAAATCTGGGCGATTGCAGTTTTTCCATAGCCTTGCGAAAAAAGTGTAAATACCTCCCTTACAACTGCGGCAGCTTCTTCATCAACAATCAGATGTCCCTTTTTATCAGGGTCTTTCATATAACCGTACAGAGCAAAGGCTCCAATGTGAAACCCGTTTTTTCTTCTGTTAGTCAATACACTTTTGATGTTTTCTGACATGTCCTCAAGATACCATTCATTGATAAGCCCGTTGATTTGACGAGCTTTTTTATTACCCTTTATATCGGTATCTGCATTGTCAACCACGCTTACAAACCGGATATTCCAAATAGGGAACAAACCATGTATGTACTTTTCTACTAACTCCATTTCCCTAGTAAAACGTGACTGGGTCTTGCACAGGATAATATCAAATTTGTGGTTTCTCGCATCATCAATCAGCTGGTTGAAGCCGGGGCGATTTCGGTCGGCCCCGGTATAATCATCATCACTATAAATGTTGTAGATGTCCCACTGTCTGTCAATTGCATATTGAATAAGCAATGACTTTTGATTTTGAATGCTCTCGCTGTCGTCTTTTTCTGACTGCTTATTTCTATCCTCCTCGGATAGACGGCAATATATAGCTACTTTCATGGCTTTTTATCTCCTCTTTTCAGATTCGACAAAACAAGCCACCTACCAATATTGATTATATATGAATAGGATGGGCTTGTAAATTATCTGGTCGGGGGTGGGGGGAGTATGTTCTTGTTTTTCTCCATTTGATTGATAAGCTCGATCCATTTCTGGGTAAAGTCTTTTTTGGACGTATCCATATCAGCATTCTTAAAGACATTTTTTACTTTCACTTGTACTTCTTGAGCCATATGGACACCTCCTTTTAATGTGTTTTCCATACATAATATGGTTGACTTGCTGAAGTGCTGCATGTCCTGTTGTTTTTTAAAGCAGCTTTTCAAGGGGGATGGCGTAGAAACGCTTCCCGCTGGTTCCGTAAATTTGAATAGTACGCTTGTCTTTACCCCTTTTTAAAGCACCTTGAGCTTCTAATGCACCTAAAACCTTATCGTAGTTGGTAGACAATGGTGATGTACAGACTTTTTTTCTGAAGTTTTCACCTCGCAGGCACAGGCAACCATCATGAATCAGACCGTCATGTCCACCCGTAAATTGTTTTGTGCTTTCTGCTATACTAAAGCCTCCATCATGGTACATTGTACGGATACGAACCAAAGGGTCTATCAAACATGGTTCACTGAGATTATTCCGGATTGCCCGTTCATTCTGTGTCTGAACCAAACTGGTAAGCAGGCTTAGGAAAGAAAGGTGGAAAAACTTGGCTTCTTGCTCTGAAATAATGTTTATATCGTAGCAGTATTGGAGAAGCAAAGCGTATGCGGTATTAAGAAAATAATGGGTTTCCTGTAGCCGTAGATGAACATTAAGGTGAACTCCACGGTAAATTTCAAGCCACTGCCTCAGTAAATCTGCAATATCATTGTAATTTGAGATAAACCACTTTATGAAATAATAATAGAAGGTTGAAACAATAAGAGGTTTATCCTGAAACTGTTTTAATTTCTCCCCATCAATAGGTGTCATCTCAACTGGCAACAGCCGGGCTGCGTTTGACCCTGTGCCAATCAGATATTCCCCAGTGAACAAGACACCACATGTCGGAGGTGCTTTTGCCACCAGTTTCCCATGCATCCGACCTGGCTCGATACCGTCTGCGATTATTCTAGTAATTTCAAAAAGCGTCTCCTCTTGTTTTCGTCTAATGTCGTTTGATTCAGAAGGAAACAGGTCATCCAGAACAACGACACAATCGCTTTTTTCATACATGATTTTTAAAGCCGCTGGGATACTAGAGTTTAAGCGAAGCGGACTTGCGATACCCTTATTACGGTTGTAAACCTGCGTCAGAAAAGTGGAAATTGTTGTTTTTTTTGTTCCAGTCAAGCCATATAAGAATAAAGAGCAACAGGGTGACTTCCAGGTAGCTTCATAAACTTTACGCATTAAATATAGTAAACAATAGGTTGAAATGACGCGCCCCGCGTTAGGACTGAGACTTATAAGCTCCAACATCCCAGCAACCGCTTCTTTTTCTGAGAGGGTTGAATCAATGTCCAGATTAAAGGGGATTGGTTCCAGTTCTACATTTGCTCTGTTTTTTTTATCAGTAGGGGAAATGACTAGTTCTCTCCCGGTACAAAATATGGGCTCACTGTCTATTACATGTACTCCGATCTGATTGAGCCGATAAAGTTTTTCTACGGGTGCGGTAGGTAATTCTGAACGTACGTAATCCACTAAATAGCGTTGTGCTTTGCTCGGTGATACTTCCGGGTGAAGCCGACTGCGGATATCATGTTCGAGCCATTTTGTATTATCCAGACAGGACAACGGTTCGGTAAATTCTTTGCTGTACTGGCCGTTCCAGAAGAGTAGCCTCAGCTTAACGTTGGCTACAGGCTCAGCGTTGGCGTCAGAATAAATGTTGGCTACCGCAAGTACCTCTGGGCAAAAATTACTAATTGGGTTCTCGGCATCATCATATACGATCCATTCCATAACTTTCCCTCCCTAAATATTACAAGCGTATCGACCATTATCACATTTCCTGTCATCCTGTTTAAAGGTTTCTTTAAGCCGTGATATGGAATTGAAAAGTGGGGGCAAAATTGTAAGGGCTGAAACAATAACAGCAACGACTTTCTTGATAAGCCCACCGAACTTATTCCAAAATGTCCTCGGCTTAGGACTGGGCTGAGGTTGACTTTCAAACTTGCCTCTCTGAGCAGTTGTGGGTTCACTACATAAAACGTTCATTACAGATGGCTTTATAACTGGATTCATAATCATATTTGACATCCTTTCTACAATTTAATAATGTAAACGTTAGCTCTGTGGTGGTATACCACTCCCGGATACCACTTCATACCCTAATCTTTCAATTACATTTACCTCGAAATCTGCTTATGGTACTTATCAACTTTTCCAATTTGTTTCCACTATTTTTTTGGTAGATGCTATCATATTCTCCCCTGCTATCATTTTTGGGGGCATCGTGTTAAAATTAATATACTAGACAGACAGTTTGCTTGTCAGCAAGGTGGTTGCAGGATAATTGCAAAAAAAGAGAAATCGCAATTTTGATGCAATAAGGCTGCAATTTCTATAGAAACAAGAGGGGGTAAGCTATGCATCTTAATGAAGATCATATTATAGATTTCGTAATGAAACGATGGGACTTGAAAAAGAAAGACATTGCTGAAAAATATCTTAATTGCGACCCAGCAAAGTTATCACGAAAACCACTTCGAGAAAAACCAGAGATGTTATATGGAGCATTATTCGATATTGAGAATCAATTAAGTGCAGCATATAAAGAAAATAAAGCTGAGTTACTTGGTGCGTTAAAAGTCTTCATAGTAGAATTAGGATTTCAAGAAACTTTAGCTGATATATGGGATGCAGATTACAAAATCTTTGTGAAGGAATTACTGAGAAGAGCTCATAGACAACCGCATAAAGGTAAATCCTTTACCAGAAAAGAAAATTCAATAACACTTGAACATAATAAAGGTGAGAATGTATCACAAAATGAAACACCATCGCAGCATATGCTCAACACGTTTGTTAAAGTTTATTGTGACTGTCGCATTAGCGAGTTTATATGCAGTGACTTATTTATGGGAATCGATCCAAATTCGATAACTTGGGTTGATCGTTTTTTGAAAAGTATTGAATCAGATGTAATGTATATGTTTGAGCATGACCAAACTGAAATAATGTATAAAAAAATTAGCCAATTTACTAATGCTATGCGTGAATATAAAGATTATTTAGTGAATAATATGGGTTTATGGGAACACGATACTACTAAACTTTACGTAAAATATGAAAATCAAGTTGAAAAAGATGAATTTGAAAAATCAACCAAATATTATCGTAAACGGATCTTTTCATTATATCAAGAAATCTGTGATGGTAATATATTTTTTACAGGGCTAAAATTCTAAGATAATAAAGCGCCGACATTTATAGACATATACCAATATAATCCTAATGAATCAAGACAGTATATTAGCTTCTTTCAATTATATATTATACCTTTGAACAGGCATAGAGCTGCGGCTCTATGCCTGTATCTATTTATTCGGAGGTGTAATTAATGCATGTAAAAGAGCGCATAAAAAAATACGGCATAACTTCCATTACAGACGAAGAAGCAATAAATCTTCTTACTGGAATCCCAGTTGAAGAAATACAAAAAAATATAGAAGACTATGGACTTCCCGAACTTATTCGCTTTCGTAAAAACATGCTCCTTACCAGTCTTCAGGAGCAGAAGCTTGAACTTCTCTATCATCTTTCAAAACGTATCCGACTGGCTGACTTCAAGGAAAGACCCAACATGAATTCCACAGTCCTTGCTGGAAAATATTTTGTAGAAATGCTTCAATTCTATGAAGTTGAGGTATTTGCCGCCTGCTTTCTCAATAATCAAAACAAGCTTATCAAATCGGAAATCCTGTTTCATGGTACAGTCAATATGTCTCATATCTATCCAAGGGAGATAATAAAGAAGGTATTAAACCATAATGCATCCGCTATTATTGTCGGACACAATCATCCAAGCGGGCTGAAAACTCCTTCTTTTGAAGATGTTTCCGTAACGGTTGAATTGTTCAATGCCTTGAAGACTATAAAGGTTAAGCTGCTTGACCATATTATCGTATCAAAAGATACATATCACAGCATGAATGAAGCTGCTGATGTGGGTTTTATTTAATCTCTCTTTGAGGCACTTTATGGGTTAGGCTATCAAAATTCATATAAAAATAAAATTAAATTAGGAAAGGAAGTTGATATTATGTCAGCAAATGTAGAAAGCATGTTTTATGTAAGGGAAACTCCGTGGCATGGACTTGGTCTTAGAGTAGAAAATACTCTTAATTCAAAGGAGGCTTTGACAGCAGCAGGTCTTAACTGGAAAGTTATTCAGAAAGAAATCGAAACAACGGACAATTACCCGATTACTGGCTTCAAGGCAAACATAAGAGAAACGGACAATAAGGTTCTTGGTGTGGTTACAGACAGGTACAAAATAGTTCAGAATCATGAAGCATTTGAATTTACCGACCAGCTTTTGGGCGAGGGAGTGAAATACGAAACCGCAGGAAGCCTTCAAGGTGGTAAAAAGGTATGGCTTTTGGCTAAGCTCCCTGACAAATATATTATTGCAGGAGACCGAATTACCCCATACCTAGTATTTTCTAACTGCCATGATGGCAGCGGAAGTATCAAAGTTGCAATGACACCTATAAGAGTTGTTTGCAGCAATACCCTCAATCTTGCGCTACTTGATGCAAAGAGAATCTGGTCTACCATCCATACCGGGGATATTAAAAATAAGCTTGATGAAGCAAGGAAGACCCTTTTGCTTGCAGAGTTTTACATGGATAAGCTAGGTTATGAGATAGATAAGCTTATAAAAACAAAAATGTCCGATAGCAGGGTAATGGAATACATTGTGGAACTTATCCCTTCGTCAGAGAACTCTACTCCTATACAGGAAAAGAATATAAAGCTCCTTCGTAATGATTTGGCTATGAGGTATTATGATGCACCTGATCTTGCCAACGTGGGCAAAAATGCTTACAGGTTCATTAATGCAGTATCGGATTTTGCAACTCATGCCAAGCCTTTAAGAGAAACAGCATCCTTTAAGGAAAATCTGTTTGCTAAAACAATTGACGGTAATCCCTTAATTGATAAGGCTATGGATTTGGTTAGAGCTATGTAGGAGAAATTCTTACATAGCTTATTTTATACAAAATATAAAGATACCCACTATAGTATAGGTGACAACGGTAATCTCTGTTGTCTGTCGAAGGAGATGATGAAAATGTATAAAAAGCTTGTGTCTACTGTAAATATGTCTCGGGAAAAGTGGCTCGAATGGAGAAGGAGGGGTATAGGTGGCAGCGATGCTTCAATAATTTGTGGAATAAATAAATATAAGTCGGGCATAGAGCTTTGGATGGAGAAGGTGGGGTTGTCTGAAGCACAGCCCGCGGGGGAAGCGGCCTACTGGGGAACAATAATGGAACCACTTATACGGGATGAGTTTACCAAACAAACCGGACTTTCAGTAAGACTTGAAAAATTCATACTGCAAAACGAGAAATACCCCTTCATGCTTGCCAATGTTGATGGAATTATAGAATGTCCCGAATATGGTACTTGTATATTTGAAGCAAAGACTGCCAATGTATTCAAAACCACTGAATGGGATGACAGAATTCCTGATGAATACATGTTGCAGATACAGCACTATATGGCAGTAACAGGCTTTAAGGCTACATATATTGCCGTATTAATTGGAGGATACCAATTTAAGTGGGAGCTTATATTAAGGGACGAAGAAATAATTAAAATGCTTGTAAAGCTTGAGCAGGACTTTTGGCAGCATGTAACAAATAATACCCCTCCGCCTCTTGATGGCTCAGAAGCATCTACAGAACTCCTTAATAGCTCATTCCCTAAAGAAATGAAAGGCTCAAGCAAGCAGCTTCCACAAGAAGCCCTTGCAATGATTGAGAAATTTGAAAAAAATCAGGAGGCAGAAAAAGAAGCGGCAGCAAATAAGGATATGGCGGCAAATCAGCTTAAAAGCATTCTTGGTAATTATGAGACAGGCTACATAGAAAACAGGGCTATTGCATGGAGAACAGTAAACAAAGAACACTTTGATTCCAAGCAGCTTAAAGCGGATAATCCTGAGATTTATTCAAAGTATACAGTACTATCGTGTTTTAGAAGATTCTCAGTAAAATAAAGAAAGGGTTGAGATTATGGATAATACGGCATTAAAAAACAGACTGGCTGATAGGGTCGGCAGCAGCAATAACACCGGAGTTATTGAACTTGTACCAAATATTCCTATGGATACCGAGAATAAAAGGAATGAAAATGAAGCTGTTGTAGCTGTATCGTTTGTTCCTGATTTCGCTATCAGCTTAAATGAAGCAAAACAGAGGATTGCGATGCTGCAGAGCTTTGTTAAGGAAATTATGATACCCGGGGTTGATTTTGGCGTAGTGCCGGGATGCAATAAGCCTACCCTGTTAAAGCCAGGTGCAGAAAAAATCTGTGATGTATACGGTTTCAGCAAACATGTTGAAGTCATAAACCGTGTAGAGCATTGGAACGAGGGACTATTTCATTATGAAGTAAAGGCTACCTTGATTAATAAAAGGACTGGATTTATTGAAGCTGAAGGCATTGGCTGCTGTAATAACAGGGAGAAAAAGTATATAAAAAATGATGCTCTCAGTATTATTAATACAGTTTTAAAAATGGCGAAAAAGAGAGCTCTTGTTGATGCTGTATTGTCGGCTACTCGGAGTAGCGACATATTCACACAGGACGTAGAAGACTTGGATTTAGCTCCACCACCATCAAGAGATACAATGCCACTAAGGGAATCGGCAGCATATAAAGAAAATATTACTCAAAAATCTAAAGCTATGCATAGTTATTCTGCAGATAAAAATCAAACCCGAGAAATATCAAAGCTTTTGGGGGTCAGGAATATTCCTTCAAACAAGGCAAGGCTTATGATGCTTGAAAGGTATAGGGTTAATGACTACAAGCTACTTTCACAGGAACAAGCAAGAGATTTCATAATGCATTTACAGAGCCTACAAGGATAGACATGCAGTGTAGACTGATTTTGTTATAAAAAAAAGATTAAGAGCTATAAGAGCAAATTTCGTCTTATAGCTTTCTCAAATAACGATATTTTGGAGGTATACATGAAGAAAAATCTCGATGTAGAAATATATGGTCATAGAATTGATAATGTTGCCGAAAAGGTTGGCTCACTGTTTGGCGAAACTGGGAGGACAATCGGTAAGGCAATAGATAGCGTTACAAAAAACGTAACGATAAAAATCGATGACAAAAACGGCAATATGCACAAGGAGATGGATTAATGAGACTATTTGACATATTTAAAAGCAAATGCATGAAGTGCCCCTTCAATCTTGGTCTTGTAAGATTTATAATTAACCCCTGTCCACTGTGTAAAATTAATCATTATAATATGTACTATCAGCTTCTTGAGGGCAAATATATGTCACTACGGAATAGAATAATAGAGATTCAACGAAATTTAGAAAGAAATAACCAGAACGATAAAAATGGAGACCAGCAATAAGCAATTATTATGGCGAATGTACAAAGACTGCTCCCTGCCGTTTACGGTATGGGAGTGTTCTTTGTATGTTAAAAAACTGAATGTCAGAAATCAGAACAATTATAGAAACCACAAGGAGAATAAAATGACCAGCAAAGAATTATTACTTTTAATTCACAATCGCTACCCAGAAGATTATCTCAGCACAATATAGTAGGCCATGTGCGGAGATATTAAAGGAAGTACTGTATCTGCAATCTCCGCTCATAGCCTGAATTCAATTCAGAACTGGCAAAGCATAAAAATGCAGTAAAGAAAGATGGTTGTTATATAACTACAGCAGTTTATGGTTCATATGCCTCAAGTTTGGACATTGCGTAGTTATCGCGACAATACTATTGCTAAGTCCATCTTTGGTCGTGTGTTTATTCGTATATATTATGCCATAAGTCCAATTATCGTAAAATGGTTTGGTAGAAGAGAATGGCTTAATCTCTTTGGGCGAATGATTTTAGATAAATTCATTGTGAAATTGCAGGATAAGGGACATGCGGATACTTCGTATATTGATATAAACCAGTAATTAGATTATACACATTTAACATGAAGGGGTGAAAGGAGATGATAATATGAATATTGTTTGGTTAAATGAAAAAATGGGTTAAATGAAAAAGTAAATTCCACAGTGGCTTAAATCAAGGGGTGAGCAAGACTAAATTCTACTTTTTCACGTTAACAATTACTTAATTTATGTGTATACTAGTCTTATTCACAGTAAGAAATCTATTTAAAAGCATACTAAATAAGCATCTGGAGTTTTGTGTGCATGACTAAATTCCACCTGCTTTTGTAGGTTTATTCAGTGGAAATCTGTCTGTGCTTTTGTAAAATTAGTGCTTTAGTAATGCTGGTTTCAGTATTACGTCATCAGGTTGTATAGCCTGAAGGGATAGTTCCGTATGTAAAGAATTATCCAACAGCATACGGGACAGTTGGTATGGTGTACAGCTATTAAGGCTGTCTCGAGCAGTGCTGTTTATGTGGTTAACCAACAGGAGAATATCCTCTTTTGAGAATGAATCAAATGATTTTCCCGAAGGTATTACATACCGTATGTACTCATGATTTTTTTCAATCATCCCTTTCTGCCAAGAACAATTGGGGTCGCAGTAATAAATTTTTGTGCGTATCTCCCCAGACTGATCGCATTCAAGTTCCCAGGGGTTTTGAAATTCTGCTCCATTGTCAGTAAGAATTACGGGGAATAACTTTTTGAATGTACTAATTCCCAATCTCTCGGTCAAGAAGTTGAAAATACCTAATACTTTCTCCTGAGTTTTTTCTTCGAGTAGGAAAGCTAGCATTAAGTTACAGTTACGAAATAATAGTGTTAAAAGAACTTTGCCACCTTTTTGCCCTTCTACTATATCCATTTCAACAACTTGAGTATCAGGATTATCTTTCAACAGAGTACAGAATTCAACATATCTCCTATCATTTCTGTAAGCACGGTTAACAGGTTTACGTGTACCGGTACTTTTCCTAAGTTTATACTTTACCTTACGCGGCAAATCAATATTTCTGGCAGTGAACACACTTTGGTCTATATATTTATATAGAGTGCGTCTAGAACAGCCAATTTCATTGGAGTGAGACATGTATATATGGCTTATTGACTGACCTTTAAGAATCAAAGGAGAAATCAATCTATCCAATTCCTGCATATCTTCAGCGCTTTGGTTAATTCCTTCTCTTGATGCACTAAGCAATTCACGATAAGAATCATCTGCAAACTTAGCAACATAAACCCAACGATAATACTGACAACTAACAATACTTTTACAGGAGTTGCAAACAAAGGGAGCTTTGTGCAGACGGCCACATTCTTTAGGCTTATATTGTGGACATAGATCTCGGCACAGTTTACAATTTTTGCACAATTTAAAACATCGCTGCTGGCTGCATAACCCATGAATAAAGCATGTCTTCTCGTTAGCACAATAGGGCTTTTTAGTCTT
Organism: Bacillota bacterium; assembly: GCA_023439045.1. Lineage (GTDB taxonomy): Bacteria > Bacillota > Clostridia > Acetivibrionales > DSM-1351 > Ruminiclostridium. Next base: position 13,531 of record JAEXOY010000047.1, read on the forward strand.
ATCCTTGTGGTACTTAATAGCACGATGCTTTTTTACTTCCTTAGAAACAGTAGTTGGATCCTTCCCGATTGAGGAGGCAATAGCTTTAAAGGATTTGCCTTCATTCAATCCTTGTTCAATTAATATTCGATCACTTAATGTTAAATGCTTTTGTTTAGATTTCACGGATACCTCTTTCTGCACAGTCAGAGAACCATGAAAGTTATTATATCTTCTATTCAATTAATGTGCACGAGTAAATTCCACTTTAAGAAGAATACTGAATTTAGTCTTGCACACTGGACGTTACTATTGCACAACTGGAATTTACTTTTTCATTTAAGAAAATGAAAAAATGAGAGCAAAATTAATGTTGAAAAATTGAAAACTATGGGTCATAATGAAATAAAAGGAATTTTGTAGGTACTGAATTAAACTTTTGGTATAGACAGGCTTAATTTTGAAAGCTACGCCCAAAAATGTTACGGAAAGAAGGATGCAAAAATGAAAAAACTTAATAAAATTGGTTACATCGCGATAGGAATGGTTCTCACACTTATCATCGGTGCATCAACTCCTGCATTTGCAGCATCGAAGGATATCGTTAAACAAATCACTGCATATTTTACATCTGGTGGAAAACAAATTAGTCTGGTTGTTAATGATACAAAGATTGAGAAGGATTCTAATGGTAAGGCAGTAACACCAATCATCGTTGATGGTGTAACATATGTACCAGTTAGAGCTGCAGCTGAATCCCTAGGAAAAGAAGTTATCTGGGATGGCGCTAATGCTACAGTAAGGATTAATGACATAGGTGACACCAAGTTGAAATTACCTACTATCATCAATGATGCTAATGCAAAGGTTACTAACGTAGTTGGTAATAATGGTATGAGGACAGACAGTATAGAGTATACATTTACTCTAGATAAGAATGCAGTTGGTGAATGGGAATTCTTTGATTGGTATTTTACAGAGGATATAGATAACCAGTTCGACCCTAATGGCTCTCCGAATCACCCACGATCAGATATACAAAGTACAAGTATTTATGCTGATGGTACCATGATCCTACGTTGTCTTGATGCCAATAAACCATATTTAAGACAGGGATTTCATTGGACTAAAAACTATTTTGTAGATTTACAACGTGGAGATAAATATATCAATAGTTATGCTATAAGTACTATAAATGGTAAAACTTTCATGGTAGTAGAGAGTAAGAGTGGGGACTATGGTAGGACTGGAGAAGTTACTGCGTATGATGTATATATAAAGACTTCTGATACACCTACACCGGCTCCTAAAGTTAAGATTACAAGGGATGCTAATGGTGTTATTTCAGAATCCATGGATTACGTATTTGAAATGGATAAAGAGGTTATTGGTAAATGGGAACAGATCGACTATGTTATATACCCTGAAGATTTTAATTCGAAAGATACAACTAAAAAGAGTTATGTGCCAACTGGTACCCATAATTTCTATGAAGATGGTAGTGTAACATCATATGGTGAAAATGGTCAGAAGTTAGGGACGGGAGAGCATGTGTGGACTAAAGGTTATATTACTAATATGGGTGCAGTTAATACCTTTTCAGCTTATGAAATACAGAAGCTTGATGGTAAAACATTTATGTTTGTACAATGGAAAAATGGTGATTATATAACCAGAGGTGCAAGACCTCTATACTATGTATTTATGAAAATTTCTGATACTCCAGATCCACAGTCCACTAAAT
>JAEXOY010000040.1 GCA_023439045.1 Bacillota bacterium
TTTTTTATAGTCAGTGTCTCCAAATATGTCATCGCACAGCTTCTTCATTTCTGCATCCATTTTGCCTTTTGCAGGTATGTTGACCTTTGGGAGCTCAACTGACATTTTTACTCTTCTGCCTGAACCAATGAACATCGCCTGAATAGGACTTCAAGGCGGTGTTTTCACATAAATACTTCGGGCATGTTGGCCCGAAGTGGAAAGGATCCTATTGACTTATTTAAAAGAAATGCCTAAAATATTTTTATGGACTATAATTTTATTTCAAGTCCATAAAGGAGTAGCCAATGCCTAAAATTATAACCCAACATGAGCGTGAGCAAACAAAAAACGCCATTATGAAAAGTACAAAGCAATTAATACAAGCCAAAAAAGGAATTAAGAATATTACGGTAGATGATATTATCAAGTCTGTTGGAGTGGGAAAAAGCTCCTTTTATTCGTGCTTTAATTCTAAAGAAGAGTGCATTTATGAAGTTATTGAAAAATCACAAATTGGTTTATCAAATCATTTTGAAACAATTATGCAGACTAGCCAACCTCGGAAAGAAAAAATAATTAGGTTTTTGCGTGATGTTTACCTTGCAGAGGATAGTATTAGTAACTACATTAGCTCTAACGATATGGCAATTCTTTTGCGAAAATTGCCGCCGGAGTATAACGAAAGGGCAGAAGAAATATCTGATAGTATAATGACCAATACGATGAAACTATTAAATCTTAGTATGATACAAACTGAAACAATCACAGTTTTATTGGATTGTATTGACCGTATAGTTACATATACCGCAATTTCTAAACAAGCAAAGGAAGATGCGCTTAATACATTAATTCTATCCATAACAGAATATGTTGATAAAAACAGTGAAGTACAAACTGAATAATGAGGAGATGAACCCATGTTAGAATTAAGATTGCTCAATGATAGTGATATCCCATTGATAGAAGTCTGGCTGAATAAGGAGCATGTAAAAAGATGGTATGAAGTACCACATCTTGGAATTACGATTGATGACTGGATATCTGAAATTAAAGAATACAAAGGAGAATTCCAATGGATAACATACCTCATTGTTCTGTGGCAAAACCGTCCGATTGGATTATGCCTGTACTATAAATGTGTGGATAGCAGCGACGAAGATTTTGGCACACTGCCGCTTATAGGTTCATACGGAATTGATTATCTCATAGGAGAAGAATCTTATCTTGGTAAAGGTTTTGGTAAAGCAATCATAACCTTGCTTGTGGACAAAATCTTTTCATTACAGGATGCACAGAGAGTTACTGCTGACGTTGATAAAGAAAACAAGGCTTCCGCAAAAGCACTGTTATCATGCGGCTTTACGTTGTTGAATGCCGAAAGTAGCCGCTATGTCATTTGTAATGAGTTCACACGTATACAATAACTAAATGACTTTAGGCAAATGTGGTCCGAAGTTTACTTTTAATACTATTATGCAGCATTCAATATAAAGTCAAAATTTAAGGCCCACAGAAAATATCTGTGAGCCTTGTATTTATGCTTTCTTTACAAATTTCTTGTCACACATGGTGCTGTTTCATCTACTATTGTTGTACATGCACTCTTCTTGCTTCTATTAGTGTACATGCTCTTGACGTGCTAGCTCCTGCTGTTCATGCTCTTTTCTTGCCTTCTCTTATTTTACATGCTCTTGACGTGCTAGCTCTTGCTGCTCATGCTCTTTTCTTACCTGCTCTAGCATCATATCCTTGACCTTTTCAAGTTCAATGTACCATATTCCCTCGAATAGTATTGTCTAATACCATTCTGTACTTTTTATATACCATTCAGTACCCTTAAATACCATATAAGTTTATCGTGGTGTAAGTAAAGTCTTGGTCAAAGTGTGCATATTAAGTTAGAGTAGATTAAATCATTGTACCTATTCGTTTTATAGTTCAAGTTTAGACATTAATCTTAATATATCATAATGTGATTTCCCATCTAATTCAATTGCATAATATTTACTCATAACAATTGAAACATCATAATCATCTTTTGTTACTTCTCCAACACTTACAACATAAACTTCCCGCATATTGCTATTCTGAAGTTTCATATATGTTTCATATATATCTATTTGAGAATACTGCGGTCCATTATTATCCCTGTAGTATTCACCAAATAAAACCCTACCTTTTCTTCCATCCTTCATCTGTATAACAATATACTTATAATCTGTTTCATGGACGAAATCAATCATAATACCTGATACTTTACGGGTTTGTCCAATATCTTTTTCTGATATATCATCAATCTTTTTATGAAACAACAAAGGTTCTTTATCATCTAAACCAAGTTCTCCATTTGGATCGATTAAAGTAGCTTTACCTTTTGCAATTATGTTTGAATCTCTTTTTGAAATTGTGCTTTTGCCTTTTTTGGTAACATCTCCAGTATTATTTTTCTTTCCATAGTCAGGATTCACATACTGCTTATATGCTCTTTTTAAGGCATCCTTGATATGTTTTTCTGATAATAAAGCATAAGTACTAGAATCATATATGCCTTTAGTTTTTAGGTCATTTTCATGCTCGACAGAATAAGGACAATCTTCCACATGTTGTTCGATTATTTCTTCACCATTAATTTTAGAACGTTTTGTTCTAAAGAATGTTCTTTTAGTTCCCTCTGCATATTCTATTTTTGCAGAGCAATTATGATTAGGACAATAAACATTATCCCTAATTTGAAAAAATAATTCTTTAGTCATATCTCTAATGTCGATATCTTCAATTCTTCCATCTTTCCTAATTGTGGCAGTTTTAATTGATAAGGCCATTTATATCCCCCCTAACAAAAAATACTTTTATTTATAATAATATCCTATATTTTGCATCAATGGAATATTTTTAATAAATTTTAATGTTTCTAAATATTTTTCTATAGATCTGCAAATAAAAATAACGCTAACCATTAGAATAGATAGCGTTATTTTTATTTACAAAGCCATTATATTTAATTTTTCCAGCTTATCTATTTCCTTTAATTTCTTTTGGGGAATTACATGTATGTAAATATCATATGTTGTTTTTATACTCTTATGGCCTAACTGCTCAGATATAGTTTTTACATCTACATCAGCTTCAAAAAGCCGTGTTGCATAAGTATGTCTCAGTGTATGTATTGATGTGCCTGTAATACCTATTTTATTTACTATTCTTGTATATTTTTCTTGTATGTTTCTTGTATATGGTATTGTACCATTTATAGTAGGAAACACCAAATTGCTTTCTGACCATTCTATACCACTGTCATTGATTGCAACTATTTGCTTCTCCTTATGCTCCTTTAGTATATCTACTAAAAATACTGGAATTACTACTTTCCTGATGCTTGATAACGTTTTGCAATAGTTTTGCACCTGCTGTACAGTTTTCTTATCTTTTGCATAATAGTCATGTACTACCATAACCTTTTTGTTTATGTCAATTATTCTATTTTGAAAATCTATGTCTTTCCATGTTAATGCTGGTATTTCTCCAAGCCGTGCACCTGTATTAAGATAAGTTAAGAATAATGTTCTACTCTCTTCATTATCTAATTCCTTTATAAAATCCTTCTGTTCCTGTATTGAGAATACTCTTAATCTCCTATCATCTCCATGTGGCAAAACTACATTCTTTGCAGGATTCTTCGCAAATATTCCTTGCTTAACTGCTTGTTCTAAAGCTCCACTTAAAATGTTATAAACCTTTATAACCAATGAAATTGATGTTTTCCCATTGTTATAAATGTTATCTAGCATATACTGTATTTGCTCTCTTTTAAGCTTGTTAAGCTTAACACCACCAATATATTTATCAATATGTACTCTCTTGTTTGTAATATAGCTTGTTCTTGTTGATGGCTTTAGGTTCCTCTTAAACTCATCCATCCATTTGATAATCCATTCACTTACTGTAAAGTTACCCTTCGAGGCATCTATACCTAACCATAGATCTCTTTTTAGCTGGTCTAAAATCTTTACTGCTTCCACCTGTGTTTTAGCATATTTATAAACTTTTTTAGGTTTGCCATCTTCCTTAATTCCTATCTGTAGTTGTATTAGCCACCTACCGTCTTTTCTTAAGCTTATTGAACCCTCATTGTTTGCTCTCTTCTTCCCCATTGTTTTCGCTCCTCTCTAGTACTTAGGAGGGTTATACCCTCCTAAGTACTAATTGCTTATTGAACATATTCTGATGTTTCTAGCCATACTATAAACTTAGATTTTGGTATTACTACACGTTTAACTATTCTTTTAGCTGGAAAACCTTTCGTCCTACATAGCATATATGCCTTGTTACGGCTTATCCTAAGTATTTCTGCTACATCCTCCACGGTTAAAGTTATAGGAAATTCTTCCATTGTTTTATTTACTGTTTTCATATTTTCTCCTATTCCCCACCCGACAAGGACATCTTCTCCCTGTGGGTGGTCATTGTATCGCTTGTGATTTATATGTGTCAACTGCTATAATTCTTTATTTCCAGTCCTTAGACGATAAATTTATGTAATATTTTGCTATTTGAGGTGGATCATAATTAAGCCATACCCACTCTTCTGCAGTGTCTTTTATTATTTTTGTTTGGCAGGATTTTTTTAGGTCAGCCAGTTTATAATGATTCCATCCGTTATTTAGTAAATAATTGTCATATAAATCCGGTCCATTTTTATTCCTGTATCCACATACTATCATTTTACATCTAGCATTTTTAATTAATTCAAGCATTATAATTTGCTTTTTTAAATCCATTTCATACTTATAAACATTAGTTGCATTTTTGCCTCTAAGCTCATGGCAATATGGTGGGTCTAATAGCATAAATGCTTTTTCATTTGTTACATATTGAGCAATTAGCTCCATTGCATCAATATTTGTTACCTTTACATTTTGAAGTCTGTCATGTACGTATTTTAGATTTTTGTGTAGTATTGAAGAATACTCGTCCTGTGTTATACCTTTTCGCCAATTCTCTTTGGTTGAATTAAATGACTGAGTAATTAATATAAATGTCAACTCTGCTTTGGTGAACTCGTCCAATCCTCTAAAGTTATTCTTATCTGCAAGTTTTGCCCTTATAAACTCTTGTTCAGAGTATTTTAGTTTAAGTAGCCTTTCTAATAACTCTTTACCCTTTTCCTTATTAGCCATTAGACAGAAAAGACTTGTTAGTGTCCCATCGAGGTCATTTATTACCTCTATGGGATGTCTTGCTTTATTTAATGTAACTGCTGCACTTCCCATAAATGGCTCAATCCATATTTCACTTCCCCAGCATATCAAGCATAACAATTGAAATATAACTCTATACTTCCCCCCGTACCATGTGATAAATCTTATATTCATTAGGCTACCTCCTTATTTTCGTCAAATGTCAGTACACTAATCACACGATATTGATAACCATCTTCATTTGTTAATGCCCAGTCATAGTTTCTACCTTTATTTGCTCTTAGTATTCCATATGCCTTAAGGACCTTTAGTAATTCCAGTTTGCTGTATCCCCAATCTTGTTCTGATACCATTTCTTGAAATTTTTTCTTTTCAATATCTATGTACCCTTCATCAGTATGCAGTTGTAATCTCTCTTTTGCATACTGTATTATCTCTTTAATTATCGTTTGTATATCAACCTTTTCTGTAACATCCAGCTCTTCCAAAGCAGAATATTTTTCTATAAGTCTGGACCGTGTATTATTAACATCTTCAAAGTCAAAGCTACCTTCCATATCAAGTAAAAAGTTAAGTATATTTCCACTTTTAAGACCACTTTTTTTAACTCTTTTAATTTCTGACCATCTACCATCAGATGACTCTACTACTAACCCAATTGATTGATTCATTGAGCTTTTGTCTACCAATCTTACTGCAAGTACTTTATATTCCTTCTTGTTTTTATATATTTCTGTTGCTGTTTCAATAAAATTTTTATTCATGTTAATGAACCTCCGTATTTTAATTTTGTGAGTAACTCAAGCGCTTTTGTTTCTCTATGACTAAATTATACGACATATTTTCTTAAGCAAAATATCCTGTATAATATATTGTTTAATACTTTAGATATGCTCGTAAATAAAAAAGTATATCCTCACACCATTATAAGGATATACTTTTTTATTTATTATGTACTCTATTTATACTTTTACGGATATTTTACAAGTATATTTAATGCTATTTTTACTATTCTTTTTTTGTTAAACTATCCAGATTGATAGAGTTAATTTCTCTAGACTCACTCGCTCCTACATCTTTGTGTTTATTTTTTTTACTAGCATACCTTCTTATCGCTGTTACAGCCTTAATACACTCTATATGTTCAGATAATACCTCCACATAGTCATCAAGCACTCTTTGCCGCGTATTAACAAAATAATCTATATCCACTGTTTTAAGCTCTTCGGACAGCTTTTCAATCTTTATATCATAAGCATTCTTATACGCCTCCCCATATTTTATAAAATACTTAAGCATATATATCTCTATTTGTCCTTCTATTTTCTGTGTATCCTGTATATCTGGTTCTAACTCCTTAAGATACTTTCTTAGTTCCTGTTCATGCTTTTTTATCGAAACAGGTTTAGTAGGTTCAGTTGTTTTTTTAGACCTAGCTTCATTTTTATAATCTTGATATTCGTCTTTTTCTTTAAAATACTTTTCCCATTTTTCTTTACCAAACCCAGTAATGCTAAGACATCTTTGCCCATAGAAAAATTCTGAAGGTACACCAGTTTTAATCTGTAGTTTCTCTGAATATGAAATCAAAAATGCATTCCCCGCGTACTTAGATGTAAGTTTATCAAGCTTAGGCTTTGATAACTCAAACATCCCCATGAAGCTATCTTTATTATTTTCATTCCCTTTTACTTTTTTTACTCCAAAGCTATGCTTTACACAATCCCATAAGATACGAATAATTGTATAATTAATGCGCCTATTTAATTTAACGGTATCCGTCACACTCTTCTTATGTACTTTATTTTTTCTTTCCATGTTCATTCTCCCTAATATGTATTTTACTTACTATAATAATAAAGGATAATAAACAATAAATGTACTAGTTTTTTGGCAAAATGGCAAAAACTACCCCAACCACTCAACCAATGTTTGATACATGTCCAAGTCATCACCCTGCAAACTCCCTTTATTGCCCTCCAAATACTTTATGTACCCAATCATATCTGATGTAAGGTTTTTTTCATCTCTAGCTCTACTCTTTTTTGAACTCATACTAATAATTCTAGCAAGTTCCCATCTGTCTTTCTCTGATAAACCTGTAACCATCTCATTACATTGTGGTATCTTAATTGCAAACCCATCTAATAATGACTTTTCTTTGTATTTCTTAAGCAGTTGCTGTATTTTGTCCTTATATATCGATAAATCTTTATCCTTACTGCCAAGTATTATTTTTATAGCATCTTCACCTATTACACCTTTAAGCTTTGAAAGGTCATAACTAATTCTGCTTCTGCTAGTATGTTTATTAGTAGCACAGCCATTGCAAATACTTATACTCCTATAAGTTTTATATTTGTTTGATAAAAATTCCTTCGTGTCAGGCTTTGTAAAATCTGTTTGCATTACCAGCTCTATTAGCTCTATTAATATTTCCTTTGCTTGTTCACTTTGCCTATAGCCCGCAATACTTTCAACAGATATAATTGTTTCATTCTTATACATTAATCCTATACATTGTCTCAATAGTCCTGTAAAGTTACTCTCTGCCATAATCCTTGTCCTTCCTTTTACTTATTCAATTACTTATTTTCAATTATTCTATTTTTCATTTTACTTATTCAATTATAGGTCTTTCAGTACGATACTTCTTTAATAAAAAACTTACCCCAAACTATCTAATTTTCATACCTTTTTATAATAAACATCATTACTGTGCTGAATAATTTTCAAGACAATCAAAAATAATTCAATCATTTCTAATTCAAATATTTATGTTTCAACTATATATATTTGTTAGTTATAAAATGAGTATTTCTATACGGCTTAAACAAGCTATCAGCTTAACATAGCTTTATTTTTTTATAACTAGTCACAACTCTGTATAAAACCTACCTGTCTACAGCCCTATGCTTTATTACTTCAAACTACAGAATTATTCTTTATTGCTAATGAATCATTTTTTCAAACTAGCCATCGGTACGTTTATACTTTAAATGTATACAAAAAAATAAGGAAGCCACAATAGGCTTCCCTTTAACCTTATTTAATCTCTTCTTTTACGGTACTTACCTGTTCTAATTGCTACTCCCTTATGTAATGCCCTAAGAAAATCATCATCTACCATTGGTTGATATCCCCATGGCATTTTAACCATTAATATTGGTCCAATACCATCTACACTAATAACATATGAACCATACTCTAGCTGTTCAATATGCACTCCGTTCTCACTTAATACTAACATACTATCAACTCCCTAAAAATTAATAATAAATATTAACTATGGTGTTGTATAGCAAGCCTATAACCATCAATAAGGTTGATGCATACTTATTTTTAACTATAAATATTTAGTATAGGATGAGCTGTGTCCAGAGTTACTTGTGAATGCCATATAGCACCCATTCCCCAGCATGTATATGTTGGCATTTGGTATATATGTACATACTCTGTTAGGTCAAAATCTTCACTATTAAACTTTTCTTTGTCATGCTCATACTTTTGTATGTTTTCAGCTGTTTCCTTATTATTTATGTACTCTGGATAGAATTGCTTAATTCCCTCTTTGATTTGCTCATTCAATTTCTTTTTGTTTTCAGTGTTTTCTCCATTGTTTCCGTATAACATTATCATAAATTTATCGTCTAAATTTCTTGTAGTCCCACTTGTTGTATCTAAATTTTTTGAACCAACTGTCCATGGTTTTTTTACTAACGTATCTGTTACTATGTTACCGGCTTTTTTTCCTCTGTTTTCTGATAATCCTACTAAAGTAAATCCAGAATAACTATAGTTTGGAAAATTCATATTTGTATATTCATCACCATTAACACTGTATCCTAGATAACGGTATTCTGTAACTCCATTTACTTCCATTTTATCCTTTTCTACGTCATGATAAAATGGTTTCCCGTATATTAACATTTTCATGTCAGATATACTTTCATTTTTATTGAATAAATAGTTTTCATTTAATACTCTTTGTTTACCATCTTCACTCTTAGCTTTAAACATAAAATAATTATTGCTTATGCCGTATAGACCTTCTATTTCAGAGTTTATTGTGTCTAGTATCTTTTGTGCTTCAGCTGATATTGTAGTTGCGGCATATGAGTTTTGTGGTATTTGTATTGATGTTATTAATATTAGTATTGTTAACACTACACTTATAAACTTTGCTATCTTTTTAGTTGTCATGTTCTTTTCCCCTCCTAAATACTAAAGGTTTATCTCTTGATAACCCTCATTGTTTTTTATTGTATTACTTTATGCATTATAAGCCTTACTTTTATAATATTTGATTTGCAATTTTACATGCATTTAAATATTCGGAAGATTGTATCCCATATCTGTTTCCTATATCTTCAATTCGCTCACATATAGATACAACTTCCCCCAAGCCATTTACTTGCATATCTGCTTCATTTAAAATTTGTAGTAATGTAGTCTGATTTGTATCTGGAGTTCCATGATATTTAATAGCATTTAATATTTCATCTGAAATATCTCCACAAAGTTCCAAAAGTTCACATCCAACAGTAGGGTGTTCCTTATTATATTTTGAAAATGCATATCCTACATCATGCAAGTACCCAACCATGAATGCCTTCTTACAATCTAATTCCTCTAACCCTTTTTCCTTAGCTATTGTATAACACATAGAGGCAACTGACATTATATGCTTTGCTCTATTGTCTCCAATTTTATGCTGTAATTCCATTTCTTTCCCCTCCTAAAATAGTGAAGGAGTTATCTCTCGATAACCCCTTTGATTATTATTTTATTTGTTTTATATCCTTTATACATGAACTGTTTATTATTTTATATTGTATGTATGTTCCTGTATTTAGATTTGATGATGAATGTATTTTGGTTTTATTAGTATGTAGTATTCTTATTGCTTTATATTTTTTATACTCCCCCATGAACCGTTTCAATAACTGTGCGTCTTCAATTCCCTTAGCTATTTTTTTATTTTTTATTGCCAAGATGTAGTAGTCCTGAAGTAGCCTCATATCCTTTAAGTTTAATAGGTCAAAGCAGTCTGTTATATCTAGTGTACATTTTATTATTCCTCTTGCGTTATCTTGTACGTTAGTTATTGCTAAAGCTGTATTAAGACTTTCATAAAGCTTAATATTTTTAATCAATTCTTTATCTTTAATAACTTCTTGTATATAACCTGAGTCGTACACACCATATAGTGTTATTTCTTTTTTAGATACAAACTCTAAATCCATTTTATCTTCACTCCCTACATCATCTATTGTTGTATCGAATTCTGATGTAGTAAGTATATCATAGTAATTGTCAATTGTACCTATTAATTCATGTTCTTCTATATTGCTACTAATTCCGTACAATCTGTGTTCCCTCCTTAAAATAGTGAAGGAGTTATCTCTAGATAACCCCATCTGACCTTCCCTTGTATTTATACTTTTCTTACTATGAATGTAATAGAGCCAGCTCCGTATGAACTTTTTACTTCCAATATCCTATTATTTGTTAACTTGTAGGTTTTTTCTAACACTAATGCTTTATCACTAGTTGTTCCATCTATATTTGTTGGGTCGTCCTTGTGCTTCTTATAGTAATCTACTTTAGTCTTTGCATAATCAATTGCTTGTTTGATTATTGTTGGATTGTATTTGCTTGATAATACTTTTTGCATTATATCTAACCCATCTGAGTGTTCTGTAAACATTACTCCGCCCCAGAAGTCTACACTATCTATTGGTTCACTATCCCAACTGATTTTGCTGGTGCCTCTGTAGGGTACTTCTAATGCTTCCTTTGGTATTACATAACCATTCCATTGTAAATACTTTTCTGCATATGCTTCATCTGCTTGCTTTCTTTCTTCAGCTTTCTCAGCTTTAAATGCTGTTGGGTTCTCTTTGTATGCTTTTATTCTTAAAGCCATAGCGGCTAATTGGGCTCTATCTGCTGTTTGTCCATACCCAAATACTTTATACCCACTTGCATTTCTTCCTGCTCCATCTGTTAAGTATTCATTGTAGGCTGCATTTATATAAGCTGCATCCTCAGCCTTAACATCATTAAACACTACTTTGTTTCCTGTATATGGCTCTATTCCTAATGCTTTGCATGTGTACTTAATCATTAATTCCCTTGGTATAGCTGTTGTAGCAGGTACTTTTTCATTCTTATCAACTGCTCCAATTGTTTTAGCACTTGTTATATACTTATCATACCAGTTTTGAGTTGATTGCTTGCTTTCAACTGTTTCATCAAGTATTCTTGATATTATAGTTAAATATTCAGCATATGTAATTTTACCATTTGGATTGTAGTTATTATTGCTTGTCCCTTGTACTAAGCCTTCCTGCCTTGCCTTCATTACATCATTATAATACCATGTGTTTGGTTTTACATCTGAGAATTCCTTTACTGTTGCTTTTGTATCACTTATATCTGCTAATGTTATGTTGGATTCACTTAGTGAAACCTTTGATTGCACTTGAGTATTGTCATACATTTCTACAGATATTGTTGGAGACACACTCATAATATCTGCTATGTCAGTTGATGACATTGCAAATGTTGGTACTACTTGACCTATCAATATTATAAGTGTTAATACTGGAACAACTATTTTCTTTACGTCGATAAATTTTTTATTCATGGGTTTTCCTCCTATATTAACTAATAACTTACAGCTTATTTTGTTATGTATTTTACCATAATTAGAATATTGGTGTATATATGGTATTTTGTGTATCTTAATAGTACTAAATTTCTATGTATCTCTGGTTCTTATATTTGGGGGTATATATTGTGAGGGTAAGATAATATTTACTACTAAAATGTAATAATAAAGGCAGGGTATATTAAATTCCCCTGCCTTTATAGTAATATAAATGTTAAAAATATACTTATTTTAGTATATTTATTCTTAACTGGTACATATAAGTTTTATTGAATATACTACATACTTTATGTACTTTAATAACTGACGTCCAAATTACATTATTTAATTTTTAATACTATTTTTTTAACAAATCCCATACTAATGTATCCTCTACTGTACACTATTTTTTTTATCAGAAGGAACTCAACTACCCAATTTTCTATTCTTCATCAATTATTGAATCGTAAGTTTAATATTGTTGAAACCACTAGTCTGTTTCAATATATACTTACCTGTTAGCTAATATTTTTTATTTATGGAATTTCTGATAGCATATTATTGATAAACACCTGTAAATCTTAATAGTCAATGATTTCTTCTTTATCATATATTCTGATTTTTCTGTAAAGCGTTGAACGTGAAACCCCTAGGGTTCTTGCTGCCATTGCTAAGCTCATTTCTTTACTTTTCCACTTTTCATATATTTCGTTAAATGCATCTAGTCTTTTAGGTGGTCTACCATTAAACCTTCCCTCACTTTTTGCTATTGCTATACCTTCTGCCTGTCTTTCAAGTATATACTCCCTTTCCATCTCTGCAATAGCTGCAAATATATTTAACATTAATCTACCAGCTGGTGTTGTTGTATCTATATATTCCTTAAGACTTATAAACTCTACTTTCTTTGCAGCTAAAATATCCATAAGCTCAAGTAAATGTTTAGTATTACGACCAAATCTACTAACACTCTCTACAACTATTGTATCGCCTTCCCTAACATAGTTCATAAGTGCTTCTAATTGTGGTCGCTCCGAAATTGTAGCTTTTCCAGTCACTTTTTCCATGTATATTTTATCTACTCCGCTATCTTTCATGAGTACTTCTTGCCTTGCTGTGTTCTGATCCTTTGAAGACACCCTTATATACCCTACTTTCATATTGACCCTCCTGTTTTTAACTAGATTGTTAAATGCTTTTTTGCTTTTGAAGCATATTTTGAAACTGTTCTATAAGCTATACTCTAGTAAAGCTACAATAACTACTATAAAAACTGTTTCAATAGAGCTGATTTTTACCTTTTAATACAATCAATATGAAGCATGTTCTAATAACCTTAATTGAAATTATAGAGCATGACCTGTAATCTTATTTTCATTTTTAGAGCATGTTTCATATACTTATAATTAATTTTAGAGCAGTATGTAAGGTATATATTTTTTGGCAAAATGGCAAAAACTTTATTGTATTTGACTACTTGGATAACTCCCATGAGCAAGTTTTAGAGCATATATTAATCAACATATAATTTAGTGAGAGGTTTATCTCCCCCTAGCTATTATTTATTGGGGTATAACTAAACTACAATACCTTTACGTCTAAAAAGAGGTAGGGAATAGAAACATTCTTTTGGTTGATGTGTATAGTAACAGTACTAACTTTGCTACTTTTTTGAACAACAGTATTACATAATAGACAGACTCATAAAATAAGTTATTGACATAGATAGTTTTTAGATAAATAATGTAATAGTAAAATAATTCTATAAATTTATTTAATTACCAATGGAGACCAACTATGAATAGTCAATAGTAAATATAAATATTTTAAAAGAATTTTAGTTGGATAAAAAGGGTATGGCAAAATAAGCATCCTAGGACGCACTTTGAAAATTAAATATGGAAGACTGGACT
>JAEXOY010000042.1 GCA_023439045.1 Bacillota bacterium
CCTTTGTTTATATAAATGCGGTTGGCGAACCTGCAAATATTTTAACAAAGGAGATTTTTATTTTCTACTCAAAGCTGTAAGCTTCTCAGAACCACGTGTATAACACGTGGTATTCGTTACACAATAATGGGCATCACACTTTGATATCAATCAATTGCGATGCCCTTTTTTTTGTTGAGATGTAACCTTGAAATTTAAATAACCTATCTATAATCCATCTAAATAAACTTATATAAATCAACTATATAAACTTATAAAAATCAATTATATGAACTTATAAAAATCAATTATATAAACTTAACCTTTGGGCCTTGTGCAGTATCTTCTACTACAACTCCCTTTTCCTTGAGTGCATCTCTTATTTCATCTGCCCTCTTCCAATTCTTTTCTTTTCTAGCGGTTTGCCTTTCTTCCACGAGAGCCATTATCTCTGGCGAAACCTCTGGTTCTTTGACTTCCTTTTTCTCAAAAGAGAACCCAAAAACAGTATTCATTTTTTCTAGTAAATCAAATAGCTTCTGCGACTTTTTAGGATAGCGCACCACATTCCAAGCTATACCCAATGCTTTTGGAATGTTGAGGTCATCATTTATAGCATCTTCAAACTCGGTTTTGAAGCCTTCTACTACCCCATTTTCAACCTCATCGGTTCCACCCTTGTGTGTAAGTGCACCATCAACAAATCTATCATAAGCTACTTGGGAGGAATCCATACCTTCCCAGGTGAAGTTGAGCTTATTTCTATAATGTGCATTCAAGCACATATATCTCAGAGCCAAAGGATCATAGCCCTTATCTCTTAAATCCTTAATAGTATATGTGTTTCCTAGACTCTTTGACATTTTGCCGTTATTAACCATCATAAACTCGCAATGCATCCAATAGTTTACCGCTGGTTTGCCAAGGAGCGCTTCCGATTGAGCAATTTCATTTTCATGGTGGACAGGGATATGGTCAACACCACCAGTATGAATATCGAATGTATCTCCAAGATACTTTCTTCCCATTGCTGAGCACTCAATATGCCACCCTGGGTACCCCATTCCCCATTTGCTGGGCCACTGCATAATATGCTCCTTTGGTGCCTTCTTCCACAACGCAAAGTCAGCAGGATGTCTTTTTTCTTCATTGACCTCAACTCTAGCACCTGCAATTTGCTCCTCAAGATTGAGTCTTGAGAGCTTGCCATAGTCGTCAAACTTCTGAATATCAAAATATATTCCGTCTGAAGTCTCATAACCATAGCCCATTTCAACAAGACCTTCTACAAAGTCCAGCATTTCTTTTATATGCTCGGTTGCTTTAGGAACTACTTCCGGAATCTCTATATTTAAAGCCTTTATATCATTCATAAAAAGATTGGTGTAGTATTCTGCTATCTCCCAAGGTGACTTCTTTTCTTCACGGGCACTTTTAGCCATCTTGTCTTCGCCTTCATCCTCGTCTGAAACAAGGTGTCCAACGTCAGTAATATTCATGGCATGGTTAAGGGTATAACCATTGTATTCTAAAACCCTTCTGAGCAAGTCCATGAAAACGTATGCTCTCAAGTTCCCGATGTGTGCATCTTTATAAACAGTTGGGCCACAAGAATATATTCTCACTTCATTTCCTGAAATAGGTTTAAACTCTTCCTTTTGTCTAGACAGCGTATTATATACCTTCATTTGTTTCTCCTCTCACTGTATACCATAAATAATATTATAAAAGCCGACAAAATCTGCCACTTTTGGTGCGTATGTCATGCTAACTCTATAGCATATATAATATTATAAATCATCGGCTACATCTTCACAAACATATTTAGCAATAACCTCATTAGAAGCATCATCTATTACTATCCGAGCATTATTTTTTATGCCACCATTGAGCTCCTGCTCCTTTATATGCTGCTCAAGCTGTGTAATTCTATGTCCCAACCTGCACAACTCTTGAGCAATAGGGTCGGGCATATGTACCTGATCCAGCGATTCCGAAGGGGACTCAATCTTGGTATTTCCTTTTTTAACAACTCTTCCTTTAACTCCTACGACAGTTGAAAATGCCTCAACATCAGAAGATACAAAGGTATTTGCTCCTATGGTGGAATTATCTCCAATAATAATTGGACCCAAAACCTTAGCACCTGCTCCAATAAGTACATTATTCCCTATTGTAGGATGTCTTTTCGCGCCTTTATCCTTACCGGTACCACCTAATGTAACGCCATGATAAATTGTACAATTATCACCTATCTCTGCTGATGAACCTATGACAACACCCATTCCGTGGTCAATAAACAAGCCTTTGCCTATTTTTGCACCAGGATGAATTTCTATACCTGTAAAAAAGCGCCCCATCTGAGATACTAATCTAGCAATAAAAAACAGCCTTCTTTTATACAACCAGTGGGATACTCTATGGTAAATCAGGGCATGAAGACCGGGGTACAATAAAAAAACCTCTATTGTATTCCTTGCAGCCGGGTCTCTGCTTGCTATTGATCTCGCGTCAGTTAATAGTCCCTTGAACATAAACCACAGTCCTCTCTATATAACAATAAACCTTATTCTGTTATGATTGTAAATTAATATTTATAATATAACATTACTCCGTTTTTATTTACATTATTCAGGTTTTATTACAACAACTCTATTAATAAATTAAATACCCATATCACAAAACTAAAAACTCTGCATTTAGGCATTTACATAATAATTATATAATGCTAATCACAAAACTAAAACTCTGCATTTAGGCACTTAACATATTCTAATGCCAAACACAAATTTAAAATTCTGCATTAAGGCATTTAACATATTAATTATATAATTCTATAAAAGATAATTTTAACAGTTTTAAGAAATGACATCAACACTTTATATAATGATATGTAGAGTTAATAAAAAAGTTTACACCGAGAAATTAAAAATCCAGTAGTTACAGTAAAACTTCATAAAAAGAGGAAGATTCAAGAAACCTTCCTCTTCTTCCTTACTTAGTTATTTCACCTGATAAATCCCATAGATCAGTCCAGTCCTTTGCTCCCTCCCACAAGAAAACCTGTCCCTTTATTAGACGGCAGTTCCTGTATACTGTAGCAAGCTTCTTCATTTCTTCATCTGTTAGTGGATCCTCTATGGCACATCGTAAATTACTCATATATTCTGCTCTGTATATTGAGAATGGAATTGGTATCTGTCCTCTTTGAACTGCCCATTTGATACAAATTACAGCAGGATGAACATTATGAGCCTTTGCAATTTCTACAACAACAGGCTCTTGAATATCAAC
Organism: Bacillota bacterium; assembly: GCA_023439045.1. Classification (GTDB taxonomy): domain Bacteria; phylum Bacillota; class Clostridia; order Acetivibrionales; family DSM-1351; genus Ruminiclostridium. The sequence continues at coordinate 3,274 of JAEXOY010000042.1, forward strand.
TACGTCATCAGGAGTCTTGTCTCTGTCTGGACGAGTAGGTGAACCTATTGGGCAGAAGCCTATCGGCTGAATTCCATTGTCCATGCAGAACTTGAATAACTCAGGCTGCTGGAAGCATGGGTGCAATTCCATTTCATTTGCTGATGGCATTATTGTACAATATTTCATCAACTCTTTAAGCTTTGGTATAGTCATATTAGATGTACCTAAATGTCTAACATATCCAGCCCTGTGTAGGCGTTCCATCTGATACCAGGTCTCCATATACTGTTCTATGCAAAATGGTCTCGCAGCTGAATTATGGTAATCAGGAGCCGCACCCTTTGGATGGAAGTTTCTGAATGGCCAATGAACAAAATACATATCTATATAGTCCATTTTCAAGTCCTTGAGGGTCTTGGCACAGGAAAGCATAACATCACCTTTTCCATGCATGTCATTCCATACCTTTGAAGTAATGAACAATTCTTCTCTTTTGATGCCATTCTTTATAGCTTCCTGGAATACATCTCCTATCAAATCCTCATTCCCATATACCGAAGCGCAATCAAATAGTCTGAAGCCTATTTCTGCTGCTCCTTTTACAGCATTTGCTACCTCCTCAGCTGTAAATCTATCTGAACCAAATGTGCCCATTCCAATACCGGGCATTTTGTCCCCACCTCTTAAAATTCTTTGAGGTACTAACTTTGGATCAATTGCATCGGTTTGAATACTCATAAATTCATCTCCTTATAATTTATGAATTATAATTGTACTCTGCTTTTTTGATAACTCACATTTTCTCTTTAACAAGGGTATTAAACTAATTACCAATTAACTAATAGTACTTCTTCATAACTACATTTGTTATATGTATTGTTCAACTTTACTTGGATTAGTTGCATACAAGTAATCATCAATACAGTCCACAACTCTATCCTTTAAAAGGCTCTCCGGATTATTGCTAAGCTCTCCTTTTCGGATTTTAATGTATTGCATAGGCATAAATTCACTTATTAGTGTAAGCGGAATATTGATACTATCCAAGTTCTTTAGCAGCCTTTGAATAGAATCCCTTACACTGTTGTCAGGCAGATAGTATCTGCTTCTGTCTGACAAACTGTACTTTCTTGCAAGCCTTAGCTTAATCCCTGAACCATGATAATGCTTAGCCCAATTGGATGGATTTTGCAGCATAGCCTCATCAAGAACTGCTGCAAAATTCGATAACCTTACGTCAGGATTGTATCTAAATAATTCTTCCTCAATCCTATTTAGTGCAAATAGCCCTTCTCTCAATGCAAATGTAAGTGCCGGTCCAACTTTCAATATTGCTATGCCATCTTCCACCATTTCTCTCAGAGCAGCTGGTGTCTGATAGTCTGTAGAATGTCCCTCAAAAACCAGGTTGGGATACTTTTTCAAAGCTGAGCACAATTCTCTTGCAGCCTCTCTGTTATACTCATGTATTGTCTCATCACCAAATTCAACCCCAGGCTGTACTACAATGGCAATAACGTTTTCCCATGCAGTATTTAAATTCAGCTTATAAAACTCCGTTTTAAATGCTTCAATGGTTTCTTCTAAATCGCATACCCTTGTAACCTGTACTCCCTCTTCCTCACTCTGGCTGCCGCCCGGTATGGGAACCTCGCTTCCTACAACATAAACTGGTCTCAACGCATTTATATCTCTTAAGCATAATTGTCTATATGCTTCTTCAGCAACTTCACAGAGAATTGCACCCCTTCTTGCAATAACCTGAGTACTAAGTGCTTCGTTTGTGCTATCGTTCTTTAGTCTCATGCTAGTGTCAATATGTATCTTTGTAAACCCTGCTAAAACATAATCATTTATTAGCTGGCAGGACTTCTTCATTGCTGACTCTTCCTCTTCATTTGACCACGTTAACGGGCCAAGGTGATCTCCTCCTAATATTATTTTATCCTTTGGAAAACCCACCTTCTTTGCAAGTTCATATACAAAGTCTCTAAAATCAATTGGTGTCATTCCTGTATAGCCGCCGAATTGATTAACCTGATTTGCCGTAGCTTCAATTAATAAATAGTCATTGCTCCTAGCTGCCCGCTCCATAGCTGCAAGTATAACGTATTCATTGGCAGTACAAGCAGAGTATATGCCTGCTGCAATACCATTTTTTTGTTTGCGTACAATATCTTTTAAAGGATGTATATTATTCATTTTTATCTCCCCCTAGTCGTTTACAATCAAGAGCTTACCTTTTACAGCACCCGGTGTTTTGTACATATCAAAAGCAGCTTTTATGTTTTCTAAAGGAAACTTCTTGAATATCATGCTATCGTCAAACTTAAGTGCTCCTATTGAAAAGAAGTGGGCCGTGAGAAGCCATTCTTTGCCTGGAAATGGTGCGCTGTAGGACATCCATGAGCCTGTTAGCTTGAACTCTTTTCTGTTCATGTTTTCAAATTGTTTAGGAGTAAAGGTTAAATCCTTTGTAGGTGTTCCTATAAAACATACTTGAGCCTTATTCCCCGCTAATTCAAATGCAAGCTTCATAGTAATATCAACACCGGCTGTCTCATAAACGAAACCAAAACCCTTTCCATTTGTAAGGTCATTTATCTGCTCCTTAAAGTCAGCATCTAATGTATTGATAGTTACGTCAGCACCTAGTTTTTTTGCTAAAGCCAATCTGTCATTATCTATATCAAAAACAAAAACCCTTTTAGCACCAAAAATTTTGGCCCATTGAGCGGTGAATATTCCTATTGTTCCACCACCGAGAATAGCTACATCTTCTCCGCCTCTGTAATCTACGCAGTTCAGGCCATGAAGCGCAACAGTAGAGGGTTCGAAAAATGCTCCTTGCTCAAAGGATACACTGTCCAAAAACTTAACCACGTTCCTTTCTGGTACCTTTACAAACTCAGCAAAGCTTCCATTTTGTCTGCTACCTACAAAGCTATAATGCTTGCATTGAGAATAATTTCCCCTTTGACAATCATCACATTTAAGACAAGGTATCAGAGGAACACCAGCAACCCGGTCTCCAATTTCTACATTAGTAACTCCTTTACCTATCTTTTCAACGACTCCAGAGAACTCATGACCTAATACAATAGGATAATTGTGCGCTGCGTCCCCTAGTACCCTTGGAATATCCGAACCACAAATGCCAGTCGCCTTAACCTTGACGAGAACTTCTAAATCCCCAACTATGGGTGTCTCAATATCCTCGTACCTCATATCATCTTTTGCGTGCAAAACTCCAGCTTTCAAAATACCACCCCTATTTTTTAAATTATATATAAGCACATCTATAACAAGAAAGTGTAAACATTCAATCTCAGCATTACCAACACTTCTGCAACACTCTAGAACTTGTAAACTCCTATATTCTAAAAAATCCCTAACAACATTTTTTCATGGTTTCCTTAAGCTTTTCATATATCTCCAAGTATATTTTGTAGTACTCCATATACTTCTTATGAGCCACCATATCTGGCTCATGAGTTCTTGTAATCACTATGTTTTTGTCTGTTGCCTCAGAGAAGCTTTTATAAACTCCAGTTCCAACACCTGCAAGAATTGCAGCACCTAGAGTAGTGGCAGTATCGGATGTAGGTACCTTAATTGTCTTTCCTATAATATCTGCCTTCATTTGGGTCCATAGTCTGCTGTTTGCAGCCCCTCCCATTGCAACCAATTCATCTATGTAAACATCTACCTCTTCAGCAGTCTTAATATTGTGATATAGAGCATAAACGCAGCCTTCCATTACGGCTCTTATCATGTGTGCTCTTGTCTTGTCATATCCCAAGCCAAAGAATACTCCTTTTGCGTCCTTATCCCAGAGTGGTGAACGTTCTCCCGCCATGTAAGGAAGGAATATCAATCCGTCTGAACCAACCTTTATACCAGCGGCTTCCTGGTCCATAATGCTAAATGCATCTACACCAGTTGATTTGCCCACAGCTTCTTCATATGCCCCCAACTCTTGCTTGAACCACTTTATCGCACCACCACCGCCAACAGTTCCACCCTGTAGCAACCACAAGTCAGGTACTACATGGAAGCCTAAGATGAGTTTGGGATGAGCTATTGCCGAATCTAGGCAAATACTCATTCCTCCAGCTTGTCCGCCCTGTTCCTGTGTCTGACCAACTTTAATTACTCCCGCCCCCAAAGTTCCACAGCATGCATCCAGGCCACCTGCTACTACCGGAGTACCTGCCAAAAGCCCTGTTAGTGTGGCGGCCTCGTTTGTAACCTCCCCTATAACGTCGTGGCATTTGTATATTTCAGGTAGCTTTTCTCTATCAAAACCCAGTTCCTGACACAGGCTGTCGTCCCAACAGGCTTTTTTCATGTTGAAGGAATGAATCCCATACCCCTGCGATACATCCTGTGTCATGCACCCTGTCAACTTCATAGCTATATAGCTGTTGCTCTGCAAAAACATGTATGTATCCCTGTATATATCAGGCTTGTTTTGCCTAAACCACAATATTTTGGGAGTTGAATATGTAGGTTCAAAGGAGTTACCACTAATCTCAAAAATACGGTCAAAGCCGACTCTTGCTAATGTTTTCTGGCAAATGTCACTGGCTCTGGTATCCATCCAAATGGGCGTGTTGTGCAATACTCTCCCTGCCCTATCCACAGGAATAGCCGACCAGCTTTGGCCATCAATACCTATCCCAGCAATGTCCCTTGCATCTATCTTTGAAATAATCACGGTCTCCTTTATTGCCTCGCAAACCTTTTCCCACCATTCTTCGGGATTCTGCTCAACACTACCGGGAACGGGGTAGTATACTTTGTAGCCTTTTGTGGACTGCCCCAGTACACAGCCGTTACTGTCAAACAGGGCAACCTTACAGGCAGAGGTACCTATATCTATGCCCAATAATAAATTTTTCATATACCCTCCTTAATTGCTATTACGGTTAAATTGTTTTGCTTAGTTTAAATTGTTTTGCTTAGTTTAAATTGTTTTGCTTAATTCTATTGATTTGTGTTTTTTCGTTTAATTTAATTGCTTGTTATTTAAGCTAATCGTTTAGCTATGTGCAAAAAAATAGTAGCTTTTTATCCCTATAAAAATCAAGAGTATTAAAAAGCCATATTTTATGTATTACACGCTGTATTTTTTTATGGAATCATTTATTAATAGCTCAGTCTTAAGCCTTGTCATAAGTGGATAGTTAGAAAAATCCCCCTTAAGTCTCCTAAGCATAACATTTGCTGCTATCTCTCCAATTTGCTTAACTGGCTGTACAACAATTGAAAGTGATGGCTTAACAATCTTGGCTAACTGAAGATTATCAAATCCTATAAAGGATATGTCGTCCGGTATTTGAACATCGCTCTCATTTATAGCCATTATGGCGCCTAGGGTAAGTTCATAATTGGTAACAAATATAGCAGTAGGTAAAGTATCCATGGCAATCAAATCCTTCATAAGCTCATAGCCACTTTCAATGCTATAATCCCCTTGCTTTACAAGGCTGCTTTCAATGTCCATACCATAGTCTTCAAAAACTCTTTCGTAGCCTTTAAGTCTCTCCTGGGCAGTAAACACATCTGATGGTCCACATATGATACCAATCCTTTTATGTCCCATTATTATAAGCTGCTCCACTGCATTGTATGATGCATTTAAATTATCTACTAAAATTGTATCGCAGGAAACGTCCTTTAGTGCCCTATCTATAAGCACCACAGGTATTTGCTTCTGAATAATAGCCTTTATATTCTCCGCATCATTCCCAATAGGCATAGTTATGATACCGTCTACCATCTTTTTGACTAGAAAATCCATTTTTTGCTTTTGGAGTTCAGCACTGCCTTTGTAATCACAAATGATTGTGCTATATCCGTTTTGTATTAGGATGTTTTCTATCTCAGATACTATGCTGGTAAAAAATATGTTTTCAAGTTCAGGTATAAGCAAGCCTATTGTCTTTGTTTTGCTGGTTTTGAGCCCTCTTGCTAACTCGTTAACTTCAAAATTCAATTCTTTTATAGCGGTTTCAATAATTGTTCTGTTATCTTCAAGAACATTACCACCATTTATGTACTTAGATATTGTTGCTATTGATAACCCTGTATACTTTGCAACATCTTTCATTGTAGCTGCTATATTAAACACCTCGTATCGTGAAACGTTTAGTTTTGATTTTATTTTATCACAAAATATTGAATAGTCAATAAATCTTATGTTTTTATTTCCGTTATTCGGAAGTAATAATGTTTTTCGTCATTAGTTCTATCTTTTTTATTTTATCGGGGCAAAAAAAGAGGAAGATTAAAAAATCTTCCCCTCTCAACTATGTATACTATTCCTTATCCTCATGCTCTTCGTCCATTAACATTCTTTCTTGTTCTGCTACACCTGGGAAATCAAACTTTTGTGGTGGGTAGAACTCGTCATAAGGGAACTCAAAAGTATCGAACAATTCGCATGGATTATCTTCTGTTGCGCCCGGACAACGCTTGTATGGGTATGAGAAATCAAATGCCGGTACCAAAAGTTGTACGTATCTAGCGAGATTAACTATTGAGAATAAACCAATTGTTACATATACTCTCTTTGTTAAAATCGGGCCGGTGGTAGTTTCTTCTTCATCACAGAACTTGTCAAGTAAACCTCTAAGCCTAGCACCTAATGGAATAGGTTCTGCAACCTCTATTTTTGCAAATGGCAGATTTGTTTGCTGTAGCTCTGAGTTATTGCAGTGTAAATCGTCCTTATGTTCCTGGAACATTGACTTGAATACCTTTACGCCACCTTCTGAGCCGAACAGGAATATCTTTTTATCGAAGGAAACCTCACCCTCTACTGTAGTAACATGTACACACTCTTTACCTCCAATAACAACCCTAGTAAAGAAATCAAGAGTCACTTCAATTATGTACTTAACATCAACAGTATAAAAGCCCCTTTTAAAAGGAATTGCTTCAATGTCTGTTATTACATCCTCTACCTCAGCTGCTCTGATCTTTACATTGAATGCATTATTGATTGCACAGATTTCATCATCAGTTAATTCCTCGAAATATACTCTAGCATTTTCGACACAATCCTTTTCTTTGCAGGAATCATATATCTTCTCAACCTGAATTCCTACTGCTTCTCTAATTTTAGCAAGGTCTTTCTCGCAAATTAGCCCTGAGACCACTCTTTCATTATCGTGACCCATAAAAATCCCCCTTAATTGCAATGTTTTTTGATTTCCCTTCAATTACATAATATGTTGGTACTATAAATGTGTGATAAATTTGTTTTTTAATGAATTCAACCCAAAGTTTTGTTATTTATTTAATTATTTTCACATATATTTTATTGTATTAGTCTGAGTATATGCTTTTATGAAAGGAAAGTAGCCATGTATAACTCAAGTAACAAACAATTTGTATTCAAAGACTCTCAAGGCAAGCTTTGGAATTTCTACTATGATATCAATCTTGGCCTGTGCTACAGCATATTTTCAAAAAGGCTGACATGGTCTGATCCTAAGGTTATTCAATCTGAGGTCTATAATGATTATTATGTAGAAATAGATAAGCAGGATAGCTTTCATATAGTATACCAGGATAAAAAGGGTAACATAATATATAGTCTGCTGCACCAAAACGAGACAGCCAAAGCTATTCCTATACTCACCAGTAAAGCTCAGACTTTATATAACAAGCATCTTTCCTTGGTAGTAGCAAATTCCTCAGTGCATATCTTCTTTATGGTAGAGCACAATAGCACGTTATTGTTGTCCCACCAAACCATAGTTGATGGTGTTCCAGTTGCGCCAAAAAAGGTTGATAATATCTCTGAGATTACTGAGCCCTATACAGTTTTATTTGATACTAATGATGATATCTATGCCTTCTACCATATATCAGATAGTAAGAATAACCAGATTGGCTACAAAAAGTTTTCTATAATAAATAATATTTGGTCAGAATATAGCCAAATTACTGCTTTTTCAAATAATTGCGAGAATCCAAAGGTTGTGGTGGACAGAAATGGAATTTTTCATATCTGTTATCAAAGAAAACAAGAAAAACAGTACCAGTTGGTTTATCAGCAAAAAATTCCTGACCGAAATATGTGGACATCCGAAAGTATCTTAACAAGCTCATTATCGAGCTTTCAAGAGTACTCTATGGTTGCTATAAAGAGCAGTTTGGTTGTGTATTGGATAAGAGATGACCTTATTTACTCTACATCATCAAGTGACCTTGGTGCTGCCTTTTCTAAGCCTATGCGCGGAACGCCATTGTCAAAGCAGTTTGTATGCACTAAGTTTAAGTCAAACAGCCCTTATGAGCACATACTTGCGCACGAAATTCCAGCTTCCTTTGTAAATGGCTTTAAGCTGATGTTTTTCAATCAAACTCTTGACCCTGAAAGTGGCTTAAATATTGATGAAATGAAGGCTATTATCACTACTGATCTAACTCAATTAAAGAAGCAAGTCAGTGACCTTAAGGAAAATCAAAAAATATTAACGGAGAATATTCGTACACTATCCACTACACAGCAAAATATGCAGCAGATGGTTCAAAAGGAGCTGTCCAAAATAATGCTCACCGTTCAGACCAGTAAATCGGGTTTTGACAGCGAATTCTCTCAGGTTCAAAACTTCAAGACTCAGTCCATGGCATCGCAGCAGCCTGCTGTGGACTTCCAAGACGGCTTTTCCTCGCGCCAGGAGCAACTCAGAAGAGAAATACTTGCTAGAGCGCAGTCTGCTGCCAGTGCCACCAAAAAGGGTAAGCCATATTCAGGCGCAACATCAGCGGTAGTCGATAGAATTCCAGAAGATATTAGAAGCATGTTCAAACGCAAAAAGAAAACTGCGCGCCTGAATGCCAAGTTTGTCGGTACATTTAAACTGAAAAAGAGAAGGAGATAAAAAAATAAAGTCCCAAAATGGCGTTTCCCTCTAATTTGACACCTAGCCGATGCTAGGTGGGTGTCCCGGTGGGACGTTCAGCCTTCCTCCGCCGTTGCACAACGTTCTTGCCGTGTGTCGGAATTACCTGAGGCCTGACATCAAAGTACCAAACAGCAGACTCCCTTATGAATGATGTAGGTTCAAATTAAAAGGTTTTTTACACGCTCATTTCAGGATAATAATATCATGTGTAATTTATTAATTTTTTGTAAAGCATAACAAAAGGACTAAAATAAAAGTCCTCGAAATGCTTTGTATGAGCACATTATAGCACCAGTAATATGGTTTGTAAATGCTTTTTTAGTGTTATTTTGCCAAGATATCCTCTTCTTTCTTTATTATACTATTGCTTCTTTTGTTTTGCTAATTAACTCAATGTATAGAAATTAGTACATGCTAATGTACCCTTTCATAAGTGTTTTTTGAAAAGCCAGGTATAATTCTATATGCTTCTTTTATAGGAGTGTTAATTCTCTTGGCTTCTTCCCTAATCATCTCTAAATCTTCTTCGGGGAACTTTAAGCACAACCCGCAGCCTCCCTTTGCTACATGGCAGGGGGTAGAAATTATCTCATATCTGTAACCCTTTTTCTCCAGCTCTGCATTAAGCTTGTAAACATAATTTCCTGAACCTAATATTGCTATACACTTCATAGTACTTACCAACCCTTCCCCGCCGTCTTCAATTTATAACCATGTATACATAATGTTAGCCATTTAAGATATTTGTTTTTTTTATTTATACATTACATAATATTGAAGTAGACAATAAAAGGTTACCACTTACTTTGTACCAATCTTGTTTAAGCGTGCATAATAGAATAAATACTGCTGTGCATACCCTGTCAAGTTTCCAAAGTAGTCCTTGGCAAATGCCTGAATCTCCTTTAGGGATGCCTCTCTCTTTAAATATAGTTCCTCCATTACGCGTTTAACCCATACATCTGTTGGAAAAACATCATACTTAGTTCCACTGAAAAGAAGTATACAATCAGCTACCTTAGGACCAACACCTGGGAGCTTCATTAATTGGTTTCTTGCGCTTTCAGTATCCATCTGAAGCAATAGCTTCTTATCAATAACATTTTCATTCATTATCTTTGACGTTTCATGAATATACTTACATCTAAAACCTGCTCGGCATTGTTGTATTTCCTCTAGTGTTTTGGTTGCTATCTGAGGAATACTCGGAAACTGATAAGCACTCGATACTGGGTCAATCTCGCTTCCCATTAATTGACTAAGGTGTTCCACTGTCTTCATAATTCTAGGTATTCCATTGTTAGCTGAAATTATAAATGAAATCAACACTTCCCAGAAGTCTTGTTTGAGCAGACGTATACCCGCTCCAGCCTTTACAGCCTCCTTCATTATGTCGTCCTTCTGAACCAGCTTCTTGATCTCTGAGTAATCTGTTCCAAGGTCAAAGTAGTCATACCAAATATCTATAAAGTCTTGCTCTGTAGCATTTTTTATATGCAGCTCGTCGTCTATTACACTAACTTCTACATATCTGTTTCTAACAACACCTTTATAGCTCCCGCTTTCTGTCTTATTCCATCTAAAACACTGTCCGCACTCAAAAACATGAACAGCATCAAAGTCTTTAACCCCTTTAACAATAAGCGTATTTCCTGCCTTCTTTAATGTGTAATCGTTATAATGCATTGCTATCCCCCAATTATATAGAAAATCTATGATATTTTTTAATGTAAATATTACTTATTATGTGTATATTAACAAAGTTTACTTAATAAATATACCCTCATTTTCATAATGCAACCTTATATGCTATAATTAATGGCAATAGAGCAGTCTGTAGCAGTCTTTATCAATAAAGAATTAAAAGGAGAAGCATGATGAAAGAAAAAATATACACTATTCCTGTATCAGATGCATTTGCAGTCGAGTGCGAGTGTCCCCTGTGTGTACTAGAAAAAAAGCTAGAAGATGAATGTGTGGATTATGCACTAGGACCATCTCTTATGGAGCCTGATCATAGACAGGAAACCAATAAGCATGGTTTTTGCAGGGTTCACTATGAAGCAATGTATAACAAGCAAGTCAACAGGCTTGGCCTTGCACTTATGATTGATACCTTTTTGCAGGAGAAAAACAGAGAGCTTGAAAAGCTGTACAAAGACAAGGAGTGTTGCTTAGAAAAGGATGCTAATATTGGGCTTGCAAAAAACCTTACAAATAAAATTTCATCTAAGCAGACTGATACAGAGAAGCTAGTGGTAGATATAGTATCTATGCTCGACAGCTTAGAAAGCAGTTGCACTATATGCAATAAGCTTGCCTTCACTATGGATAGGTATATTGATGTTATATTTTATCTTTATTTCAAAGAGCCAGAATTCAAGCAAATTTTCAACAGTAAAAAGGGCTTCTGCTTAAAGCATTTGAAACAGCTTTTGGCCTCAACTAAAAAGTATTTGAACACCAGCCAAACCGCTATTTTTGTCAAGAATATCATGGATATGCAGCTCACAAATATGGATAGGATTGAAAAAGAGGTTGATTGGTTCACTAAAAAATTCGATTACAGGTATAACGATGCTCCTTGGGGAAATTCTAAAGACGCTGTAACAAGAAGTATCCAAAAGATAAGAGGTAATTGTGACCTAAAGTAGTAACAAAAACATTAATGCTCCATATTATGTAAAGTAGATAGAGAATTTCTATCTGTACATTGAGCACCTTCAAATAAGCTATTGTAGTGGTCAGGCGGCGTAAGCCTACTGTACTCCTGTAATTCCTTATTTTAAGCTGCACTCCCCTTGTGCAGCTTAAAATATTCATTTGCATGTACTTCTCCCTCAGAAATTGCTGTGACAGTTCTCCCTCAAGAAGGTGCTCAATAGTACTCTTAAGCTGCTTTTATCTCTCTTAATCGCTTATACATGCCTTTAAACAAATTAGTTCCTTTTATACCCTTAAGCGTGTTAGATTCTTTTATCGCTTATATTACCGATATCAGTAAGGTCAAAAGGAGTTTCCTGATATACATAATAATTGAGCCAATTCAAAAACAGCAGATTGCCATGACCTCTCCACCTCACAACAGGAGGCTGCGTAGGGTCATCAGCAGGGAAGTAATTTTGTGGAACCTTAATATCGAGCCCCTTTGCTATGTCTCTGTCGTACTCAGCTTTTAGCGTAAGAGGATCGTATTCTGAATGACCAGTAGCAAAAATGTACCTTCCGTCCTTTGAAGCCACAAGGTATACTCCCGATTCTTCGGACTCAGACAAGATTTCAAGGTCATCAATTTTAAGAATATCCTCTCTCTTTACCTCTGTGTTTCTCGAATGAGGGACATAAAATATGTCATCAAATCCTCTTAGAAGCTTAACATGCTGCTTGTTTTTTGTATGAGGAAATACACCGAACATTTTTTCATTAAGGTCATATTTAGGTATACCATAATGATAATATAGCCCCGCTTGAGCTCCCCAACATATATGTAGTGTTGAGTAAACGTTTGTCTTACTCCATTCTAAGATTTCGGTAAGCTCACGCCAGTAATTCACGTCTTCAAAGTTGAGTTGCTCAACAGGTGCTCCGGTGATAACCAAGCCGTCAAACCTCTCATTTCTAACCTCATCAAAGGTCTTATAAAAGGTAGCCAAATGTTCTACTGAGGTATTTTTCGAGGTATGTGATGCAGGATGCAGCAGGGTGATTTCAACCTGTAAGGGTGTATTCCCCAAAAGCCTAAGTAGCTGCGTCTCCGTCGTTATTTTAGTAGGCATTATATTGAATATCGCTATTTTTAAAGGACGAATATCCTGATGATATGCCCTATCCTCATACATTACAAATATGTTTTCCCCATTAAGGGTCTCACCAGCCGGGAGATTATCTGGAATTCTAATTGGCATAGTACTTGCTCCTTGTGTAAATCATTATAAGAGATTTAATAAACATTATATTATGTGAGTAAAAAATGTCAATCAAGAAAATTTACTTCGCAAATCCGTTCAGTGCTTATTTTTAAACTTATAAATTACTATAATCCAAAAAAAGTGACACTAAATCTTTTCTGTAACAAAACGTACAAAACCTGAGCATGTGCTCTTTGGAGCTACAAACTTTAGCCCTGATAATTCTTCCTTTCCTTCTGCATACATATTATGTGCGTTAGTTGAACATGTCTGATTTTCTAAGCAGAAGAAGGATTTTCCCTTTGGGGTGTATACAACCAGTTTCTCAAATTCCTTACTGCATTCAAGAGTAACGAGTATGCCCGTTTTTTCATACTTTATCTTGGCATAGCCTCCTGATGGGTTGCCGGTATACACTGTATCAAGGTATATCTTGCCTACCTGTGTAAATTCTGAGACATCTCTAATTGTACCCTTTACGCTCTCCACCTCACCTGTTGGAATAAGTTCAGGAGTGGTTACATAGCTATATTCAAATGGAGCAGTTAACAACGTATTTTCTTCTCCATCCACCTTGTTGAAGTATGGGTGAATAGCTATACCAAAAGGAATTTCTTTTTGTTCTTCATTATTTTCAATTTCATAACTAAACGTGACCCCTGTAGATGATAAGTTATAGGTTATTTTAAGCTTACTTCTGAATGGAAAAGCCTTATACAAGTCGTTATTATCAAATGTTACCTCTCCAGATACTGAAATGCTGTCTTCTGTTTCAACAACCTTAATATGCTCGAAGGGGTAATAAATAACCAGCCCATGCTTAGTTATAAGCTCTCCGTTAAGCTCCTGTATGTATTCTCTACCTTTATACGTAAATACTCCGTCCTTAACCCTGTTGGGTGTGGGATACAATAAAGGAGTTCCGGTATAGTCGCCCTTTACTTTGTAAGCTTCATAGTCAACAACATTTACACCGTCTACAACATACCTTAATAGATTCATGCCGCAATCCGGACATACTAATATTTCCTTGCTGGCACCACATTTTTCTGTCAATACAAGTCGATATATCGTTAACCCATTTTCTTTGAAAACATCATACTTTTTTGTCATTGTGACATCCCCTCTGTAATATTAATATATGTTTAATACTTGATATAATGCTCTACAGGCACATAAATGATATATGCGCCCTCATTAATCATAAACTATAGGTCCACTAATCTCAATATTCTTTATGTGATTTATTTTTAAAATTTTATAGCTTATTTCTTATTATCTTTTTACATGAAAATGATAATACTACACCTATTATAACGAAATATGGGGGTAAGCAAAATGTTTTGTACAAAGAGTAAAGTAACTATATATAAGATAATTTTGAAGTCAAGTCTGGTGGTTTTTACAATAGCCATATGCATGCTGGCACTTTTAAAATATATATCAAAGCCTTGCCAGCCCTCACTTGAGCAAATACATGAAGTTGGTCAAACGTGCCATACCAAAGTCACAATTAATAATAAAGTGATTACAGCAAACTACCCAGTAACGGGAAACAGCGCAATTGACACAATAACAACCTGTGAGCTAAACCTATTAATAAATAAATGCTCTGATATAATTACTTCTAATCAAAGCCTAGCCTCCGACAGGTCTCTCATAAAAAATTATCACATAGATTATGAATCCTACAAGGCAAGTGATGAACTAGCCAGCGTTAGGTTAATTTTATACTGTAAGATAGGTAATGATTTTTCTCAGATATATTCAAGCTGTATAAATTATAATATGCTAGACAACCGAAGATTATTTGACAATGATATTTTCCGAAAAGATTATATGAATACACTATCTTCACTATGCTCCAAGCATTTACTTGGTGACAAAACGGCAGTTGCGGCTGTAAATAACATAATAAAAAAGCAGCTTACCTTTAACCAAATCATATTAAAAAAGGATGGTGTAGTTCTAAGCTACTGGGACGTCCCAACCTCAAAATCACAGCAAGTAGAGTTGTCGTACAATGAGTTGGACGGCTATATAAATTATGTAGGACAAAAAAAGCTAGATAGTGATGGTATCAAGCCTTACCCAACCGCCCATCGCCCCCAACGATATAAATTTGATTCAGATAAGCCCAAAGTAGCACTTACCTTTGACGATGGCCCCCATAGTGTCAATACCCCCTTAATACTTGATATATTAAAAAAGAATAATAGCGTTGCCACCTTTTTTGTCTTGGGATGTGAAGTATCCAACCATGCGGAAATAATACAAAGAATGATAAAAGAGGGAAATGAAGTTGGCAATCATAGCTTTAATCATTATCAGCTTACAAAGATAAGTGACAAGCTTATTGAAAAGGAACTTAACTCTACTGACAAAGCTATCTACAAGATATGTGGAAGGTATCCCTGTGTGTTTCGTCCCTGCTACGGTAGCTGCAATTCAAGGGTAGTCAAAAAAGCTGGCATGCCTGCAATTATCTGGTCAGTCGATACTTTGGATTGGAAATCAAGAAATCCGGATAAGGTCTTCAATATTGCTACTACAAATATCAAGGATGGAGATATCATACTTTTTCATGATACCCATGCAACGACAGTCCAAGCAATAGAAAAAATAGTACCCACTCTCATTGAAAAGAACTTTCAACTGGTTACCGTATCTGAATTAATGCACGCAAAGGGTATTGAGCCAGCTGTTAAGGCATATTACAGAATCTCTACAAGGTAACCCAACGTACAATAAGGTTTCTCATAAAAAGGTAATCTTACCCACAAAGAGGTAATCTTACCCTCAAAGAGGTAATCTTACTCACAAAAGGTAATCTTACCCTCAAAGAGGTAATCTTACTCACATCACGATAATCTAGCTAATACAAGGCGGGCAAAAAAATGCCCCACTATTGATGTGCAATCGAATTCACACCTTCTAGTAGGGGCATATTTTCTACTCCTCGCTAGTACTTAAATGTTTTAAAAACCTAGCTGTTATTACTTAGTTATAAGCTTCAATATTCCAAAGCTTTCTGTGTTACAATAGCCCTGTCCAGTTAAATCATTCCAGTTTGTGATACTAACTCTAGTACCCTTATCGTCTGAATTATTTACCTGAGCATCAAAGCCTATCAGCTGACCTGCTTGGAATTTCGCTATAGTCTTTGGAATCCTCATTTCAACAATATACCCATCCTTGGTTTTTACTGTTGCAGAATCAAAGCTCTTTACGTCCAAACCACTTGTGATAGTCTTGAGGTTTTTGTAGTTTACTCTGTACTGGATATCGTCTGCTTGATAAGTTACAGTTTTTGCATTGTTCTCATCAATAAATACTTCTAATGAGTCCTGCTCCCAAACATTTCCGCTTGCATCATTTAGAACGGGGTCTTTTACATTTGCAAGGATATAAATGTAGTTTTCGTCCCACATTGTCTTCACGGTAGCAGTAGCACCAGTAGTTCCTGCTGAGAAGTTATTGACGTTAATCTCCTTTGCTTTTGCCCAGGAAGCATCAACTTTAGCATCGATCTTAGCGCTGCCCTTTATTGCTTCAGTAAGCTTTGGCATAGCCTTTAATAATAGCTTACCATAATTAGCAACAACCTTCTTGCCAGTGTACTTCTTATCATTCCATACATATTGTTTTTTGCCATCTTTTACAACAATATCAAGGCCAACAGAATTATTTAGTTTCAAATCCTTCATCGGGATTTTTACCTCCAAGGTATATCCCTTCTTAGAATCAACTACCTTGCTTACTACAGTAGCACCAGTAACCTTATTTGCTCTGGTAACGGTAAATGAAGTGCTCTTTCCATTGTTATCAGCCATGATTTCAACAGCATCAGTTTTATCCTTAGTTGCATCTGCAACATTAATCAGCAAATACAGGTTATTTTCGTCCCATGCTGCATTGAAGGTAGAACTATTTGATGAATCAATGCTTGTTATAGCCTGAACTCCATATGCAAGCTCTGACTTGCCATCTATTTTTGCTGCTGTTCCCTTGTATACCTTTACAGTGTTTGTATATATAGGTAGCTTGCTTGGGTCGGCAATACCCCAGAATGCTGGCTTAGCCTGATAATCCTTGTCAAATAGTAGAGGATCTGAATGCTCTAAACCAACACTACCACGTAACCAAGTTCTGTCGTCTGTTAGTCCCCAAACAGTTACATTTGTAACAGCCTTCTTGCTCCTGAACAGATCAAACATTTCCTTGTATCTGTAACCTTGAGCAACAGCGTCTGAATCTGATTCTATATGCATATCAACATCAAGCTCGGTAATCTGTACCTCTAGTCCAAGTTTAGCCATATCGTCTATAGACTTAGCAATAGCTTCTATAGTTGGAGCAGCTGACTTTTGATGAGATTGTAATCCAACTCCATCAATAGTGCCCTGCTTCTTGAGTAATGCACATAGTTTTGCAATTGCATCCCTCTTTGCAACGTCCTCTGTACTATAATCATTGTAGAATAATTTAATTGAGCGCTTGCCCTTTGCGTCCTTTTTCTTTAACTCTTTTACAGCTGCATCTGCAAATTTGAATGCCTGTTGGATATAATCAGGACCTACAACCTTATACCAGTTGGATTCCTTTCTCAAACCGTTTGGATCGTTAGTATTAGGATCTACAGCCTCGTTAACTACGTCCCATGCATATACAACTCCAGGGAATTTAGTTTCGAAGTGTTTTATTACAGATGAAATATAATTGTTCATTCTCTTTAGCATGATGTCTCTTGAAACATAAGGTTTATTCTCATCATAGCCCTGTCTGAATAACCAATCAGGAGTTTGAGAATGCCATATCAAAGTATGTCCCCTAACCCCCATACCATTGTCCTTTGCAAACTGTACAATCTGATCTCCTCTTGTAAAATCAAACTGTGGCATAGAATCCTTATCGTTCTTGAATGCCTTAAGTGTTGCATTCTTGTCTAGTACAAAATCAGGTTTCATTTCATTTTCACATGTAAGACTATTAAAATGCTTTGATACTAAACCCTTAATAACTGCTGAGTTTGGATCATCTGGATTGATATAATTTCCTCCAACTGCCGTACCTATAGAGAAATTATTCTTTAGGACGTCCTTTAATGAAACTATATCCTTCTGATATGATGCAGGCTTTTCAGCTAGACTTGTTACTAACACATCATCAATATAGAATTCAAGGTCTGCTGTTGGTGCCTGGAAATAAACATAAGACTTATCATATTTACCTGTCTGAGTATACTCTGCAGTAATCTGAGTCCACTTGCCACTTGGAATTGAAACCTCAGTAACCTGTGGGTACTGAGTATCTGCTCCCGCTTTTTCATTCTGTACTGAAATGTTTATCTTCTGATCAGCGCCACTCTTTTGGTACGCCCATGCTGAGAAAGTATACTTTGTTCCAGCCTTGAATAATTCCGAAACATCAAATTGAGTACCTTGCCAATTCTGAGTTCTTCCTGAAATCTTCAAGCTCTTGCCGGTGTCACCATGTGCTACTTCTGATGTGGTTTCAATCTTGGAAACACGTGCTTGCCAGCCGTCTTCACCATTGTCAAAATTTGAGTTAATAATACTTATGGTCTTAAATGGGTCTTCTCCACCCTCATAGGATACAGTTACATCGTCAACATAGAATTCTGAAGCATTTTCACCCTGAATCCAAAAATCACATTTACCAAGGTCTGCCTCGCTAAGCTTGAATGTTCCCTTAAACTCAGTCCATACGCCCGATGCTATTTCCTTTTGGTCATAGATAGCTGCAGTCTGCTTTGTTGTTTCAGCCTGCATTGTTAGTTTTTTTGCGCTACCTGAATTCTGCATAACCCATGCTGAGACTGTGAAAGTTCTGTCTTTTACTGCAAGTGACTGCAGATCATAGAATGGACCCTTCCATCCTTCTCCAACCTCTGAAGCTTTGAGGCTCTTGGTACCACCATGTGCCTTCTCATCTGAGACTACAACTTTTCCTGCGTTGAATCTTGCAATCCAGCTGCCAAGTTTCCCATCTTCAAAGTCAAACTTCAGTGTCTGCGCATTACTCGCATATGTAACCATGCTACCAGCATTGGTGAACAACACGCTGCATAACATAGATAGCACCAGCAGAGCTGCAACTACTTTTCTGTTTCTTGCCATAAGATTTCCCTCCTGTATAAATATAATCTATCTCGATAATATATATACTATTAATTCCAGGCAAGTCAATTTTAGTTAAAAACATTTCAAAAATTGTTGTCCAAAAAAAAAGCAACAAAAACCTAAATTTTTGTGAAAAGTTTCCAAAAATTAGTGTTATTGCTGCTCCTTATATTCTAGTAATAAAGGTCTGTTTAATGTACAATTCCGGTTGAATAGTTTGTAGCATTAAATATTTCCCTTCATCAATCCTCTCTTGATTGGCGCGGGGCGCTCGCAAACGGTCGTTAGCTCTATGTATTGCTGTTTGTCATTACTGCTGTGAAAGGCATGCGTTATTTCCAGCACATGACACACCATTTGACCGTTTGCCCAATTTCCTCTGCCCTCGCCGCTTCCACCATACTGTTACGCCTACTCCTCTGCTATTTTCGGCATATATATTAGTTAGCGGCAATGTCCAAAAAAACCATTGCCTTAGTAAGTTTTTATTTTTACAACTCCATAACATGCATTTTTATCACCTATTAGAAATTTTGCCTATCAGCTCCTTGCAACTATCATTTTTAAGGAATACGGGGATAATATCAATTGGTGCTGCTACTTTTATTCGTTGCCCACCCTCGTATATCTGTCCATCATGGAGAGAGGTCCATTTCGCACCATTTGGAAGATATACCTCTCTCTCATATGAGTCCTCGTAAACCACTGGTGCCACAAGCATTCCGCTGCCATACATATATTGATCCTTGAGTTCCCAGCATTCCTTATCCTGTGGGAATTCATAGAACATTGTTCTTATAACGGGAGTACCCTTTTCATGCGCCTGCTTCATAAGGTCCCTTGTATATGGTCTTATACGCTCGCGAAGCTCCATATACTTTATAAGGATTTGGTAGGTCTCTTCTCCAAAGCTCCAAACCTCATTATCTCCACCGGTAAACAATGCAGGTCGCCCGTCCTTACCATATAATCTTGTAAATGGTGCTCTATCACCATGTAAACGCATTACCGGGCAAAAAGTTCCAAACTGGAACCATCTAATTAATAGCTTCCTAAAACCCTCGTCCTTTGGATCTCCACCATGAAAACCCCCAATATCGGTCGTCCACCAGGGTATCCCGGCTATCCCCATATTGAGACCGGCACATATCTGCTTTCTGAAATCCTCATAGCTGGACTTGACATCCCCTGACCAGACCAGTGCTCCATATCTTTGGCTCCCCGCCCAAGCACATCTTACAAGGTTAACAATGTTTTGCTGCCCCGCTTCCTCCATTCCATCGTAGAAAGTTCTAGAGTATTGCTGAGGATATATATTGCCAATCTGAGCATTAGTACCCATAAAATATCTGTAGTTGTCAAACTCATATGTAGTGTATTCGGGCTCAGCTTCATCTAGCCAGAATATCTTGATGCCATAATCATAGTAGTTCTTTTTGCACTTATTCCACACATACTCTCTTGCTGCAGGGTTAGTAGCATCAAAGAATACACTATCCTGATCAAAAAAATGCATGCATACATTTACTCCCATTTCAGGCTTTATGAGTAAGCCCTCCTGTCTCATTTCTTCAAAGTTCTCGCTCTTTAAGTCAATCTGAGGCCATATTGATACCATCAGCTCTACTCCCATTTCCTGTAGCTCTTTGACCATTGCAGCGGGATCTGGGAAAAACTCCTCATCAAATCGGAAGTCTCCCATCTTGGGCCAATGAAAAAAGTCACACACAATAACATCTAGAGGAAGATTTCGCCTTTTGTATTCTCTAGCTACTTCTAGCAACTGCTCCTGATTGTAATAGCGGAGCTTGCACTGCCAGAAACCCAATCCGTACTCAGGCATCATTGGCACCTTGCCTGTTGCATTTGCATATGCTTCTTCTATTTCAGCAGGAGTATCTCCAGCAGTAATCCAGTAGTCCATCTGTTTAGTGCTCTCTGCATACCACTCAGTCTTGTTTTTTGCAAAATTCACCTTTCCGATAGCTGGATTGTGCCACAAAAAGCCATAACCCTTATCAGACATTACAAACGGTACACTAGCCTGAGAATTTCTATGTGCCAATTCCAGACTGCAGTTTTTGATATTGATTATTTCCTGCTGATACTGACCCATACCGTATAGCTTCTCATTTTCATCTGATTCAAAGGTCACAGTAAGCCTGTAGTCACCGCCTATAATGGGCTTGAATTTTCTGGCATATAAGTTTAGTGCACCATGCCAAGCACACTCTTCAAGTAAAAGCTCATCCTTTTGATTGTAATAGCTTATAGTCAGCCCTTTGGACCACTCCTCATAGCATATCACAGCCTTAATCTTCCCATTTCTAATAGTTGCTGTATTCTCACCAATGGTAATATCCCCACAGCAAAAGCTATTTTTAGGAAGCAGCGCAAAATTCGTATTATATACCTCTCCCATAGGCACTGCTCTTACTCTTAAGCTATTGTCTCCCCAAGGCTCTATAACAAGCTTTTCTCCCTTTGTTCGGCAAACCAGCATATCGTTGTACATACTGAACATACTCATATTTCTGCCCCCTGCTAGATAATATAATTTATCATTTATATTAATTTTTTATGATTTGTGTTCTAAATAATAGCATTTCTTGTTATTTCACTTTATAATAACATTATGACCGTTTATAAATATTATTATAATGACTTAATACTAATAATACTTTCACAATACTAGCTATTTATAACACTATTGTGACATTTCTTTGGAGATAGTACTATTAAGTACAATGGAAATGTACGTGGTTGATATAAAATGCTTGTTAGTACATACTGATATATATGCTGGTTATATATTGTGCTGTTTTTCAGATGTGATGGAGGATAACGATACCATGGATAAGAGCATGCTAAAAGAAAATATTCGTCACGGGGATGATATGCTTCCGTTTGCTATTTACCATGTTAATGCAACATCGCCAAATTCTCTTTACTATCATTGGCATGATGAAATGGAGTTTATTTTTATCACAGGGGGGTCGACTACTCTTCAGGTTGACAGCACATATATTGAGGTTCATGAGGGCGACGCAGTTTTTATAAACAGCGGAGAGATACATGGAGGATATTCGCAGAACAATAATTACTGTAGTTTTTATGCAGTTGTTTTTAACCCCAAGCTTTTATTCAGTAATTCGTACGATGCACTCCAAAGTAAGTACCTTAATCCAATTATTCATAGATCAATGGTACTTCCTAATTACATAGGTAATTGTGAAAGTTGGAGCAGTGAAGCGCTTAAACTACTAGATGAGATAATATTGTTAAACACCCATAAGCCCATTGCATATGAGTTAGCTATAAAAGCCAAGCTTTATCTTATTTTTTCTATTCTTATTTCAAGCATTCCAGAGCAAAGCAGCAAAATTGATACCATTTATGGCTATAACTCTATTAAAACAAAATTAATCTTAGGTTATATTCATGATAACTACAATAAAAAAATAGAGATAAAAGAGTTAGCCAATGTTGCAAATATGAGCGAAG
This sequence comes from Bacillota bacterium, assembly GCA_023439045.1. Lineage (GTDB taxonomy): Bacteria > Bacillota > Clostridia > Acetivibrionales > DSM-1351 > Ruminiclostridium. The sequence goes on from JAEXOY010000042.1 coordinate 25,735, forward strand.
GTCACTTTTACCGTTTTTTCAAAAATGCACTTAATAAAACCCCCATAGACTATATAAATAATTATAGAATAGTCAAGGCATTGTACCTGCTCAAAGAAACTGACCACAGGGTTTCTGATATAGCTTTTGATGTTGGCTTTGATAATATAAGCTATTTTATTAATACCTTTAAGCACTATGTTTGTTGTACTCCAAAGGAGTATAGGAAACGGAACGTTTAGTTATATAAAGCTGCCCTTAGCATGTTTCAATCAAAGCACACAGTTATGACTATCCTAATATGTATAATTGTTAATAGTCAAAATCTATATTAATTATATTAATGTTAGATATTTCTTTGTTTTCTTTTAACTTCAATATATTACTCGTTGAAGAATGTAAGATTATTGATTTTACTTTTATACCATTACTCTTAATATATTTGTTAATACTAGATACCTTGGATTCAATATTCTTTACTCCTAGTAAACTTGATATGTTTTCAAAGCACTCCATCTCATTCATAAAATTATTAGCACTATTTTCAAAAGAATCTCTACTTATTGACACATCGCTGTATTTTCCTGGAAAACCCCAATGCGGGTATAATATATCATATTTTGAAGATATATTACCTGTATCAATTTCAAACCATATATACTCCATTTCCCCATTGGTTTGAAGGGTTTCTTCTACACTATCAATACTTATTGGGTCTCTGAAAAAAATTGCTACTTTCGCTACTGTTCCTTCTTTAATTTTTTCAAGTTTATTCCACTTTGATAATACTGCCTGCGAATTTTCATCTGCTATTAGCTCATAATTTAAAAAATCAGTGTGGTTTTCCTTTGATAATTTAGGCTTTCCAAACAAATTAGGAGTTACAATATTAATCTCATATTTGGGGGTTTGATACCTAAAAATATCTAAATCATATTTAATACTACCAGTCATATTTAGTAAGCCTTGATATACGTTTGTAGATCTAATTTGAGCACAAGGCATTGTAAATTGTACATAATCCTTTAAAGCTCTGTTGGTATCCTCCATACGTGTATGGTATAACCCTGCTAACCCTAATGGGGCCAAGAATCCAAATATAAAAATAATAGCTAATAATGTACATATTGTACTAATTACTATGTTTTTAATAAATTTAATTTTTAAATGTTTAAACCCACTATTTGAGTCTGAATTTCCACTCAATAAAGTATTTTCTTCGCGCTCAAATTGTTTTCTACATAAAACACAATTTTTTAAATGACTTTCACAAACTATCCTATCTTCCTCAGAAATATTATCAGATAGAAAATCTGGTAATAACCTTTGGAACTTAATGCATTCATTAAGTTGATTTTTTTTCATAGCTTTGAAGAACCTCCTTAAATTTATTACGAGCTCTAAATAAAGATGCCTTTATAACTGATTCACTACAGCTCATCATTTTTGCTATTTCTGAATATGTAAAATTAAATTTATACTTAAGGACTATTAAAATTCTATAATTTGTTGGAAGTTGATCTAATATATTTTTCACATCAATCTTTAAGTCTAAATCAATTTCATGGATTGGATTTTGATCTGAGATTCTTAATTCAACTGAGTTTTTTCTAATATAATCAATAAATACATTATGTGAAACTTTTACAAACCAACTAAAACATATATATGTGTTTTTATTATTTGCAACGAAAAGCAATGTCTTAAAAAAAACTTCTTGAGTTAAATCTTCTGCAAGTTTTGTGTTTTTACATAACGATTTTAAATAATAAAGTATTTTATTATAATATTTATTATATATATCTTCAAATTCGTCCATCTAACTACCTCAATTTAATCCTTTTTATAAGTATAACGGAACTTTAGGATAAAAAGTTGCTCTGCCTTGTAATTTTATATAAATTTTACACTTTCTGGTAACCTTTTTGACAAAAAAATAGATGTAAGTTTTTATAAACTTGCATCTATTTTAAACACTGCATTTCAATATTAAATTAGTTTCAAACATCTACCCCTTCTTCGGATCCATCACCAGGCTCTTTGCCACTACGTCCAATCTTTGAATATTAAGGGCTGTGAGGTGCTTGATTTGCTCGCTAACCTTTTCTTGAACTTCGCGAAGCAGAGGCTTAATCATCCTGCCATATATTAAAACTAAATCCATCTCTATATAAATACCATCAGGTCGGTTTTCAGCTCTGAATCTGGATATCTTGGCAACACCGTCAATATTGGAGGTAACATACTCAACTATCTGGTATATTGTATAATCCGAAATTGTGTAATTCCCCAAATAGCTAAATGTAGGTCTTACCACGGATTTCTCCCCAATGAGCTGATAGCTGCCCTTTCCTTTTCTTCTGAATATCTGCAACGGGTCCAAAAAGTACCCAGAGAAGTCCTTTTTTATTTCAAAGGTAGGTACGGGAATAACGTGTTTACCCTGTTCCTTTCTGGTTGACAATGCCTGATTTATTTCATACTCACTTGCTACATCAGTAATGTATACCTTTTCATCTATAGGGCCTATCCCTAACTTCTTGGCAATAGTCTCCACCATTCCTTCGGATGTCCCCAATATCAAAATAGACTGAGCATTGTAATTTTCTAGCGCCCTTACCACATCCTCAGTATGCTTGGGATCAGTAAAAAGTGCCCTTTTAATAGAGGCTATCTTGGTAGTTTCCTTTTTGGCAGATGTCCCTGCTATTATCTGATTTCCTCTTATTAAAAGTCCGTCATCTATTAAAAATTCTGCACCTTTTTCGCGTGCAACCCATGAAGCTCTATGACTTTTCCCTGTACCACTTGGTCCAATAAAGCCTATTACCTTCAACGCCTTTACCTCCGTTCATCATTGGTGGAATGGTTACATCTTTTTTCTTACATCTATATTATCCTACATTCTTATTTTCGTACAGCTATGCTAGCTTACATTCATATTTCCTTACATCTATGTTACCTTGCATTCATGTTTTCTAGCAATCTATGTTTCTTTGCATTCATGTTTTCTTGCAATCTATGTTTCCTTGCATTAATATTTCCTACATTTATATTACGTTCATATCTTCGTACATCTGCTCTGCGTTCTATATGTTTAAAGAGGAAAAGAGAGCCATAAGACTCTCTTTTCTTTTCCCCGGATAAATTTTTCTTTTGTAGGTTTTAATTTTTTCTGCTGTAAATTAGTATATTTATCATTAGTAAACACCATATTTGAGATTATTACCCAATATAGTGTGTAGTATCCATTTTTCTATACTGTATATCGTGACTACACAATATATTGTATTTATATAACATATTTTTGTCAATATATATTCATAAAAATACCTAGTAATATTTTACTATTTTTACTGCGACTATCATCTCATTAGTCCTGTCTCTCAGAGGTAACAAGGCTCAAACTGCATATTTCACAGTCATTGCACAATACGACCTTCCCCAGAAAAACATTCTTAATTGTATCCAGCAACTCCTTATTCTTGAATTTTTCAACATTGTGTATCACTATCTTTTTGGGTGATAGTGTTATGAGAGAGCTTACCAGTAAATCATCGTGATTAATTTCTGTTTCATTCAAATCTGTTACAAATTCCTGAATACATTCATTAGTAATCACCTGCTTTTTTTCATCCATGAGCATATATCTATTTTCAAACTCCATGACTACGTGAACTACATTTACTTTGGGGTCCTGTATTTCAACAAAATACCTTAGAAGCCTAATAAATTCCTTGTATTCCCTTTCCATAAGGAAGTCGTCCACTGCTTTATCAATAATCTCTTCCAAATCCTTTATATAATCTTTAAGTCTAAAGTTTACAAACCCGTCAAGTATAATACTACTAGAGTTCTCAAAGTATTCGAGCAGCTTTTTTACTATGAGATTACGCCTTCTAATCTGGAAAAGAGTATTCAAAAATACCTTATCTTCATTCCTGATAATTTTTAATGATAATCGCAGAATTTCTTTTCTATCTGAAACGCTGAAATATCCATAGTTACTATTTATTAGACGTACTAAAAGTTTTTGTTCGTATTGTTCAATTATATAATCCGCAAGTGCATTTGAGACATGATATTTAAGTACTTCGTATTGGCTATTCTTCTTTGAGAAGAAGCCCTCATCTTCTATATTGCATATTACAGAAGTTGTTCCCTCACAAGCAACTTCTTTAATAGAGTAGTTAATCCTTTTGTCCTTTAACTGCTTTAATTCTTCATCAATTTGCTGTATTACGTCTTCTGCGCTATCGTTAACTCCTATTGAGAGGTATTGATACTGCATCAACTTCACATCCCTTCGTGAGTAGTATATGTCTTCGTAAAATGTTGTATACAGTTAGCAAATCCGTGGCATTTATTAACAACAAGCATTTTCTTATACATTATATGCAGTACTTTTTTTGCGGGTGTGTCAATTGAGCAGCCTATTTTTAACAAGGCACTTTTTTTATAAAAAGTCTATTTTTATCGGCATATTGAGCCACCTAATTATCAAGGCTCTATTTTTATAAAAAGTCTATCTTTATCGGAATTGAGCCACCTATTTTATCAAGTCTCTATTTTTATGGGTAATATTGATCCCATATCAATTGCACCTCGGTTGCTTAGAAAAATAAGCTTTTTCCCTCTCATTTTTAAAAAATCTTCGATCACTGCGTATGATTTCATATTTTTAATATTACCTGTCACAGCTAAAGTATTCGGTGCTATCAAGCCTGTTGCCCCGCCAAAAAAGCCCATTTTAAAGGGTTTTAAGCTGATAGCTTCGTCCTGTTCTATCAGCAACGTGTCCATGCCCACTTCTTTTGCAGCGTTGCAAATACCTTCATCTGAAGATATTATACTGTTTTCATCCACAATACAAGTGAGGCACTTTGTATATCCCTGTTTGACGTCTATCAATAAAACACCTTCCTCTTCTAGTAAGCTACGCAAAACAGGGTCGGTATATTTTGTGCTGTGAAATGCAAATTTGCCCACCCGTGCTACGTTATAAGGAATCGTTGCTGGATACTTTTCTTTAAGTTTTGTAGCACCCGCTATTATTTTCATACCTAAATTCTCAAGACTGTCTATTAAAGGCTGCGGAGTATTTGGTGCCACAACTATTCTATTAGAACCTATATGGTGAAGCATAATATCGGGATGATATGAAATAGCCTCATAAACATCAGGATGCCTCGGAGTTAAAATTGCATTTATATTTAGGTCAGCAAGACTTTTTAAGATGTCGTTATCAGCTCGCCCATCTATAACAGCATATGTAACCTTTCCTTTTGGCAAATTTGGATTTGATATATCTTGCACCTTTTACACACCCCTCTCATACTATATTTTTACAGACCTTTATTAAAATTATGAAAAAAATTTAAACTCCTGATTATTTAAACATTAGTCAGGACTAACCAAACTGCTTTTGCAGAGCGGTTATTTAAATACACCGCGTTCCTTTTTTAGGGACGCGGAGTTTTATTTTCTGAATATTTTTTTATAAATTAATTATACTATAAACGATGCAAAAATCATAAAGCACTCTTACGTGGGTACTGCCCATTGAGGAGAAAATATTTATTGAAAGGAAGTTGTTGCCATGAGAGTATTGGATAGAGTTGCTTTAATAGTTGTTATCATTGGAGCATTAAACTGGCTTTCAGTTGGATTATTTCAGTACGACCTTGTAGGAGCACTTTTTGGTGGAACTTCATTAATCACCAGAACTATTTTTACAATAGTTGGTCTTGCTGGACTGTATAGCATTAGCCTTCTATTTAGAGAATCAGAGCCTGTTAGAAATCACTAAAATTTGTGTCTTCAGCAAAGGGGCTGTCAAAAGACAGCCCTTTTGCATGCTTATAACTTGGGTAGGTAAACATAAATTCCCATTATATTTTTTCTATTTATGCAAATTATATTAGTACACCAGTAATCATCACCTGTCAAGGTGAAATCTTGGTGACATTCTAAAGGAGGAAACTCAATATGGCTAGAAACAAGCAGACTTTTGAAAACATGAAGTATGAAATCGCTTCACAGGTTGGCGTTAACCTAAAGCAAGGTTACAATGGTGACTTAACATCAAGAGAAGCTGGCAAAATTGGTGGTTCTATCACAAAGAAAGTATTTGAACAGTATACTGGTTCAAAGAGCTAATAGTCATTAGAGTAGTCCAAAAATAAAAGGATACCTGTCTATGGTATCCTTTTATTTCATATATATTTTCATATCTTATAAACAGCACAGCTTTTTATATTAGTATTACCATCGATAGAGGCTAGAAGCATATGTATTTCTGGTGTTTCCCTGAATATATTACAACTAAAGCAACAAGTTCCATTGTCTGCAAATAATTCAATAGAGGTTTTGTCTACCAAGAGCTGAATATCAATCTTGCTGCAATTACTAAAGCCTCCCTGTTTTATTCCTTGGCAATGTTTTGTTTTATCAAGATCTATAGCTATGTTCTGCATACTGAAATTTATCGTAATAGGAACTATTTTAGTATTATCAAAAGTTAACACCAACTCAAATACATCATGTGCAGCTGTTTTTTCTATCTCTAATTCTATCAAGAGCAAGTCATTTTGAAACTCACCATTAATAAATTCACCTTGTGCTAATAGTGCATTGGCATTATATAATAATTCCTTATTGCAAACCAATTCATCTACAAGCTGTTGTGATAAGCAACCGTTATAAACACTTAGCTTTCTAGGTATGCAAAGGCTTCCACACCAATTGTCTATCTTGCTGAATACATCTTTGGGAAGTCCGCTTTTTAAGGCTCTACTGTCTGCCCAAGCAAAAAGTATCCTTTCAGCATGTTTATTTAAAAATGATTGTGGCGCATAAAAGTCTTTACCATAATCTATTTCACCAATGTTTTTAACCTCAAAAACTTCTGTAGAGTAATCAAAATCTCCAATAAACCACATATTTTGATATGCTGCGGAATTCATTACCGATACAGTCAAAACAAATTTCCCATCAATCTCAAAGAAATCAGGGCATTCCCACATATCACCCTGGTCTGCTTCGGCAAATAGCAAGACCTTGCGAAATTCCCACTTGTAAAAATCATTTGAGATATACAGTAATACGCAGCCCTTATTTTGAATACTACACCCTAAAACCATATACCATAAATCATTGTGCTTCCATACCTTAGGGTCTCTAAATTGATTGCTATATCCATCTGGAGGGAAAGCTATTATAGGGTTATTTTCATATTTAATAAAACTAATACCGTCATTGCTAAAGGCTAAGTTCTGAGTCTGGTATTCTTTGTCACCTTTTTTTATGCAGCCTGTATAAAATAGCGCCATCTTGCCCTCATGCTCAATAGCACTACCTGAGTAGCAGCCTCCAAAAGAGGAGTCATCATATGGCGTATCTGGCTTTAACGCTATAGGAAGATGTTCCCAATGTATTAAATCCTCGCTGATAGCATGACCCCAATGCATTTTATCCCATCCAGTACCAAATGGATTATGCTGATAAAAAAGATGGTATTTATCATTAAAGTAAATCAATCCATTTGGATCGTTAATCCAGCCTTTTGGAGCTGTAAAATGAGCTAATGGTCTGTAATTTTTCATAGAACCTCATTAAAAATATTAAGTGTACAAAAACTGTTCCCATTCCCTGTTTCCCTCACGTGAAAAAACAGAGAATTCATGATTCTTACAATCTGCCCTTAGCAAGGCTTTTACGTTGCCAGATGTCCATTCTATTTCTAATTTACCGTTTTCAAAATCTATTACTTTACAATCACCCTCAAAAGCAGTACAGCTGTTTCTAAACTCCATAAGCTTTAAAAGCTTTTGTACTACTGGGCGTTTAACTTCTTGATGAATTTCCTCAAGGGAGTAATAATGACGATTAATGTCTCTTCCTTGCTTTGTCTTTTCTAAAAGCTCAATATCATTTCTACCAGCTAGTAATCCTACATAGTACACCTGAGGTATACCTGGGGTAAAGAACTGGATTGCTCTAGCAAGTAAATACCAGTCATCATTATCTCCTAAAGCAGAGTAGAAGGTACAGTTTATCTGATAAATATCAAGGTTATTGTACTTTTCGGTGCTATAAATTCTATGTACGTTTGCACCATTCTCATAAAGAGCATTTTTTGCCTGCTCTATCTGCTCATCTGTAAGTAAATCCTTTACGTCCACTATTCCGATTCCGTCATGTGTATCCAAAGTAGTAAACTGTTTGCGGGGGCATATATTTAACCAATTTTTTATTGGCTCACAGTCAGCAGTATATAAGGTATATATTACTAGCATTGGCAGTGCAAAGTCATATACCCAAAATCCCTTTTCTGCAAGCTTTAGCTGAATTTTATAGTGCTCATGTATTTCTGGAAGAATAGCTTTATCTTCTTTTGAAACAAGATTCTGCACATATTCAAGATGCTCCCATATGTCAGGTTCAACAAAAAAACAATTTGTATCTGCCTTTTTAATAGCATAAGCAAAGGCATCCAATCTTAATACACTCATATAATGCTTCATAAGAAAATCAACAGTATCTCTTATAAAGGCCTGAGCTACTTCAGAATTCAAATTTATATCAATCTGATCTTCCCCAAACGTACACCAAATCTTCTCCGTGGTACCATCTTTAAAATTAGCCTCGATAAAAGGAGCCCTTGGTTTTCTCTTATAAATTAAATCTACCTGCTCTGGTGTTGGTTCACCATTCTCCCAGAAATTCTTATAACGAATAAACATGTCCTTATACTCGGACTCGTCCTTTTTTTCTAAAAAGTCCTGGAAATATTCTGAGTAGTACGATATATGATTGATCATAAAATCGTACATTAAAATATAGTTCCTCGATAATCCCTCCATGTCTTCCCAGGTTCCGAAGCTACTATCTATTTTATCATAGCACAGCGGAGAGAACCCTCTGTCCCCCGACGAAGGAAAAAATGGCAGTAAATGAATACCTTTTATTGCTTTTTTAAAATATAAATCTAGTACTGTGTTTAATTCAGTCAGATTTTTCCCTAGACTATCTGCATATGTAATAAGCATAATCTGATTTTTAATACTCATAGTACACTCAACCTTCGTAGTTATTTTATAGAACCCTGCATTACACCCTCAATAATATACTTTTGTAAGAATACATATATAACTAGTACAGGCAGAATGGTCATTAAGAGTCCTGCCATTAATAGACCATAATTCACTGTATACGTCCCAAAGAAGTAAAATGTAGAAAGCGGAAGCGTTCTTTGAGCCGGTTTAATAAGTACCAGGCTTGGAAGCAGGAAGTCATTCCATATCCATAAAACATCCAATATCACTAAAGACATAATAATGGGTTTTAAAAGTGGAAATACAATTTGATAAAACGTTCTAAGCTTTGAGCACCCATCTATCATAGCCGCTTCTTCAATTTCTAAAGGAATAGTTTTGATAAAGCCATGAAAAATAAAGATTGCCATTGGTGCTCCAAACCCAATATACATGTATATAAGAGTAAACATATTGTTTAGCAATCCTAGAGACCCATATATTTTAACAAGGGGTATCATTATTGCTTGAAACGGTATAATCATAGCCGCAACAAACATCATAAATAACACATTACTTAACTTTGTTTTTCTACGAACAAGACCATAGGCTGTCATAGATGAAAAAATAACAATTAATATAACACTTAATGACGTAATTATAAGTGTATTCATAAAACCTGATAAAAAGTTCATTTTATCAAAGGCTTCATAGAAATTATTAAGATTAAATACTTTAGGCAAAGCAATGGGGTTTTCAAGAAATTCCTTTGTAGGTTTTACTGAATTATATAAAACCAAAATAAAAGGGGTCAGATAAAATAGCGCTAATACAGTCAGAATAAAAGTTTTTAAATATGTTAGCAGCTTGTTTGAATGTTCCATTACGCCTCAACCTCCAATTTCTTGCTAAAATATAGTTGGGTCACTGTTACAATAGCTACTATTACAAACAAGAATATTGCTGCTGATTGACCTACCCCAAACTGCTGAGATAGGAAAGCTTTTTCATAAACGAACATAGATACCATTTTAGTACTGCCAAAAGGTCCTCCTTTTGTAAGTGACATGTTGAGATCATACACCATAAATGCTCTTTGAAGAGTCAAAAATACACATATGATAAATGATGGAACAACAAGAGGAATTACTATTCTAAATAGCTTTTTCACCTCGTTAGCACCGTCTACGCTTGCTGCTTCCAACATGTCTTTAGGAACATTCATTAGCCCTGCAATATAGATTACCATCATATATCCGGAATATTGCCACACAGATACCAATACCAATGCCCAAAAGGCTGTCTCGGGTTTTCCTAGCCAAGAGTTTTGTAATATTTCAATGCCTGCGGAATTCCCCACATACGTTAGAACAGTAGAGAATATAAAATTCCATATAATACCAAGTATAATTCCTCCTACAATATTTGGAGTGAAGAAACTTGCCCTTAATATGTTCTGTCCATGTACCCTGGTAGTCAATAGATATGCAAGAAAAAATGCAATGACATTGGTAAAGAGAACGGTGAATATAACGTATTCTAGCGTCATTAAGATAGAATCCCAGAATTCATGATCGTTTATAATACTAAGGTAGTTACTCACTCCCGCAAAAGTATAGCCTCCTGAGATGCCATTCCAACTTGTAAAAGTTAAATATATACCAAAAATAAAGGGAATAAGTACTACTGTTGAAAAGATTAAAATGGTTGGAGCACAAAAAATCATAAAACTCTTAACAGATTCCTTTCTCTTTCCATTCACATGGGTCGCCCCCTCTCCATAAAATCAGTTAAAATAAATAGGCAGGCGACAAGCTAGTTAAAATATCTTGTGCCTGCCTATACACTACTAATTAATTGCTTAAGCGTTTAATCACTTAAAGATTAAGCTCTTAAAGTCTCATGAAAGTTAATTATTCAGCAGTTTTCCAGTACTCAACAATTTCTTTAGTCAATCCAGCTTTATCTGTATTATTGCTAAGATACTTCTGCAATGAAGCACCAACCTTAGCCCAATGGTCTGCTGGTATTACAGTGTAAACATCGATAGCATTTATTGTTTTGCCTTCTCCCATTGCACTCTTAATTGCACTACCTAGAGGATCAGGTATAGGAGTAGTAATATTCTTGAAGGCTGGTACTAGATTCATTTTGTTAACCAACTGATCTTGTCCGCTATTCTCAAATACTATCCAGTTAAGGAATTTCTTTGCCGCTTCTTGCTGATCAGCTGAGCTCTGCTTATTGTCTATTCCAACAAATTTGGAAGCAAAGGATACTATCTTGCCTGATGCAAAGTCGCTGCTATTATCACTCATTGGGAATGAAACAAAGCCATACTGCTTATCAGCAGAATCAAATTCTTGTATTTGTGGCCATGCCCAGTTACCCATAAACCAGAAACCAACTTCGCCTTTACCGAGAACTTCAGGACCCTTTTCATATGTAACTGACAATGGATCATTCTTGCCGTAGTTATACTGTTTTAGTAAGTCAAATGTCTCAATCCATCCATTATATTCTGGAACGCTAGATAGATCATATGTTCCTGCCTTTAAATCTGCAAACATCTTATCATAGGTTGCTTGGTCACCCTTACCTGCTGCTATGTAGCTATAAGAAATCATATGTGATCCCAATGACCAATCCATAGGGGAAACTATAAGAGCCTTTTTACCTATCTTCTCAACCTTATCAAAAGCATCCTTTAATGCTGTTCTTGTAGTAATTGTATTTGGATCAAAGCTACCACCAAATGCCTCATCAAGAACCTTCTTGTTATAAACAAAACCAAATCCTTCAACTGCAAATGGGAACGCATATAATTTTCCATCAATGGTAGCACTGTTTGTAGTGCCTTCGAGTGCTTCCGCTACCCACTTTTCACCATCAAGCACAACAAAATTATCCTTTAGTCTAGGAATATCTCCAGCATCAATCATAGCTAATGTTGGTGCGTTACCGGAGTTATACATTGTGGACATTACTTCAAATGGAGATTTACCTGTTGGACATGGAACAATCTCAATCTTAATATTAGGATTTTCATTTGTGAACACCTTTGCTGCTTCTTCAAGCTGAGACTGAATCTCTCCCTTAGAATTCAAAAACGTAATGTCAACTGCTTTTGCCGGACTACCTGAATCAGTACTCTGTACAGCTTCACTTGCTGTTGAGCTACTTGCTGAAGAAGATGAATCCGAGCCACACCCTACAAAAGCTGTAAGCATCACTGCTGCAGCTAGACCAAGACTGACTAATCTCAATTTTCTCATACTTATCCTCCTAAAAAGTTTTATATATTTTATGCTTTAATAATAACACCAAGAAAAATATATGTCAATCGTTTGACATATATTTTTTTTGGTGTTATACCTTTTTTGTTTAATTTTAGTGAATATTTTATATAAATTTTGTAAATTTATCCGTATATTCAAGTAAAATGTGGTAAATATATGCAAATTACTTGTGCTAAGCGTTTAATATTTATATTTAGTTTATTGCTTTTTTTAATTTCTTAATATTATTGATGCATTTGCCTAATACTATTATTGGTTGACAATTTTTGGAGACGTTCATATAATAATATTGTTGTATTATAATGCAATAATAAATTTAGTGCGAAAGGAGTTTTTTTAATGTCTGTAATAAAGGTTGAGGTGTTATTTGACTAACTGAATATTGGCACAGGTACACAGATTAATTTGTTAGCTTTTATTTGTGTTTCCTATGCGGCTTCTTTCGAGCAACCAGGTGACAAGGGGTGGGCAGCAGGCAATAGTTTGTGCCTAGCCCTAAATCGTGTATATAGCGAATATCAACACGCATCGGTAGCGTGTTTTTTTGTTGCTTTTATACAAGTTGAAGGGGACTCACATCAATAGAATGATGTCTCTTTTTTAACCCGCAGGTGGTCGTTATCTGCGGGTTTTTTATGTGCTTTTTTGGATTGTAAAAATATAAATTTTCAATAAATGGAGGGTAATAATATGACAAAAATAAAAGGTACTTATGAATATATCAAGGAAATTCGAGGCAGCTGGGTGATAAATCCAAGAACTAGGGTGCAGGAAAATGAAATGAAGAACAAAAAGAAACGCAGACAAGAAGAAAATAAATTGATAAAGGATGGATTGAAATCGTGGAAATAAAAAATTATGGGTGGAATGAATATTTTGAAAAGCAATGGATACAAAGCTCTACAGGTGATATGTATCCCGCAAGGATAATTGCTGACTACGGCCAAATGCTTCGTGTGGTCTCGGAGTCGGGAGAACTGCTAGTAAATAGACCAGTGAAAAAGCTTGATGAAACTACACAATTTGCAGTTGGTGATTGGGTCGGATTGGGCTGGGCACAAACAGAATCTTGTGCTTGTACCTGCGGTCCAGAGTATTCTAAAGAACCTCAAACAGCTTATATACGCCTTGTTTTACCTAGGAAGACAAAGTTTTCAAGAGCGGCTGCAGGAATTGAATTAAAAGAGCAAATTATTGCTGCAAATGTAGATACTGTATTTCTTATTCAATCATTGAACAGGGATTTTAATATGAGAAGATTGGAAAGATACCTGATAGCAGCATGGGAAAGTGGTGCTGTACCAGTTGTTGTGCTGACAAAAGCTGATTGTTGTGATGATGTGGTTGATAAAGTTGCCGCTGTATATGTCACTTGTCCTGGCGTGGAGGTGCATTCCATAAGCTGTGTAACAGGAGAAGGAATTGAAGATATACGGAAATACTTTATGCCAGGAAAAACTGTTGCCTTACTCGGTTCTTCAGGTGTTGGCAAATCTACATTAGTTAACACGCTCGCCGGTCAAGAACTACTTAAAACCCAGGCAGTCCGCGAAGATGATAGTAGGGGTAGACACACCACTACCCATAGGGAACTTTTACTTTTACCGGGGGGAGGATTGATTTTAGATACACCAGGAATGCGATCCTTATCTCTATGGGAAGCTGATTCAGGCATGGAAGTTATGTTCGGTGATGTGGAGGAACTGACGGAGCTGTGCCGATTTCATGACTGTAAGCATCAGAATGAACCGGGTTGTGCTGTCAGAGAAGCACTTGATACCGGAAAACTGGGAATAAAAAGGTGGGAGAGCTGGCTTAAACTACAAAAGGAGCTATCACATCTGGAGGCTAAGAAGGAAGGCAAATTGCGGCTTCAAGAGAAACAGTGGGGAAGGCAAATTGCAAAGTTTCAAAAGGAATTCTATAAAGGCAGAAAATAGAGTATTAATATATAAGTAAGTAACTCTAAAACATTAGCATGTGGGCCTATATAAACTTATAAATATTGAGCCAATTATTTGTACACTTTTTTATGGCCCACTTCTCGTTTATTGTTTTAATAATGGTACTATTGGTGTATAATTAATATAAATACCAATTATTTCATATTTCATATATTGGAGAAAACATAATGATTTTTAAAGACTTTTTTTCTAGTAAGTTAGCAAGGCGCCTCTCGATCTTGGTTTGCATCGTAGGCTTTCTCTACTTACTACGTGGAATGCTAAACATGCTTCTACTAACATTCATTCTTTCATACCTAGCATACAGCGCCCAGAAATTTATATTGAACAAGACTAAAATATTCAGTTCCAGAATTCTAAAGGTCATAATTATATTCTTATATCTTGGCTTGCTTTCTCTCGCTGCTTACCTCTTATATAAGTACATACCCGTTGTTATTGCACAACTTAGTAATATTATAAACCAAGCTACCTTATTTACCAGTAAGCAGTATGATAACGATGCATTAAACTATATAATCAGCCTTTCTAAGGATATTAAATTATCCGAATATATTAATGACAACGTTGATACCCTATTTTCAACGGTAAATAATATAGGTAAATGGGGTATTGACCTATTTATATCCGTAATATTGAGCCTTTTCTTTGTTCTTGAAAGAAGCAGAATACAGCGCTTTACTATCAGCTTCAAAAATAGTAAGCTCAAGTGTTTTTATGATGAAATAGCCTTTTTTGGAACTAAGTTTATGAAATCCTTTGGTAAGGTAATACAAACTCAAATCACCATATCCTTTATAAATAGCCTTCTATCTATGGCAATGCTCACATTTTTGAAATTTCCGCAAGTCATTGGCCTTGGATTTATGATATTCATTCTTGGACTTATACCAGTGGCAGGAGTAGTTATATCTCTAGTTCCACTTTCCATGATAGCCTACAGTGTAGGCGGCATACGTACTGTTATCTGGATTTTGGTGCTTATTGCTATATTGCACGCTATTGAGAGCTATATCCTCAATCCTAAGCTTATGTCGGAAAAGACTAAACTTCCTGTTTTCTATACCTTTGTAGTTTTGATTTTATCAGAGCATTTTATGGGTATATGGGGACTTATCATTGGTATTCCAATATTTATATTTATTCTTGATGTTCTAGAGGTTAAGAATCCGGACGCCTTATCAAAGGATGATTCATCATTCTGTGACAATAATAGTGGCGGAGGTTTATCCACCCCTTCATCAGAAGACACTGACTCCCTATCAAGTAATCAGGATTTGTAGGTCTCTAGTATTAATACTTCTCAATTAAATATTTAATCTAATATAAATATTTAATCTAATATAAATACTTAAATAGTATATATTTTTTAAATTAATATTGCATAATAAGACCATACCTTTTGTAACCTTTTTGTTGTTGTTCAAAACTTGTATTTTCTTTACAATGAAGATATACATAGAACTAATAATTCAGGGGGATTTATCTTATGAAAAAATTATCAAGTATGCTCTTAGTAATAACCATGTTTGTATTATGTTTTTCACCCATTGCAAGCGCTATGAATATCTCTGTATCAAATAATAAGGCTTCAAGTCAACCTGTTTGCAGCGTTACGCCAATCGTCAAGACAACACCAAAATTAGAGATGCGTGTCCTGCTTCCAACCTTCTATAACTTCAATGCTAGTTCAAAGGTTAATGAATGGCTCTATAGTAATACAGCTAACTCAATTGGAGAGATAAATCGTACTGCCTTGGATTTAGCTGAAGTAAGTAATAACCTAATGGCGGGGTTATATACCGACTTCAATTACTGGTACAACGACAACCTACTCTCAGTATTCACCTTGACTTACAATTATAGTGGTGGTGCCCATGGAATGACCTGGTATAATACTCTTACAGTAGATATGCAAACAGGAGAAGTATACAAGCTTTCCTCTCTCTTTAAAGAAGGCAGTGATTATAAGAAGACCCTAATAAACAACATTTTGGCAGAAATTGATAAAGACCCCACCCTGTATTTTGATGACGCAAAAGAAACAGTTAAAAATACAAAAGATTTTAATTTTTATCTAGATGGCAACAATCTAGTGATATATTTTACGCTATACGAGCTGCGCCCATATGCAGGCGGAATCCCTGTCTATACCTTCCCTGCTGATAAGTTAAAATCAGTACTAAAAGATGATGTATATAAGGCACTTTCTTCATCTCCTAAAGCTAGCACTATTAAGCTTAATGGCACTGACTTCAATGTTCCCGAGGGAACCTTTGTCACCAAAGATTACACCCTAATGCTTCCTTTGAGAACCATTGCAGAAAAGCTTGGATATACCGTTACATGGGATGCAAAGCTAGGAACTACCATAAGCGGAGGTAACCTCACTGCTCCAAGGAAGCTTGATATCAAAAAGGACGGTGGAATATATAAGAATAATAAGCTTTTCCTCCCACTTAATTTCTTTACAGATACCTTAAAAGAGAATATCACCTATGATGGTTCCATTATTAGAATATATGCTGCCGACAAAAGCTCTGACTCAGACCGCAAGATTGCACAAGACAACTTTGCTAAGCAAATAGTTAACTTTACTGATACTAGATCTGACAGTGACTGTGTAAAAAACTTTGCCGAGGCAAACAAGAATAGACAAGGAGCAATACAGTTTGGAATCTATAATGAAAAACTCAGATTAGAAAATTTTGACACACTGTCCCAAATGTATTGGGTAACAGGAACGTCCAGTCCATGGATTACTTCCTATGATATTAAGAAAACAGGCGAGAACGCCTATACTATAACGTATCACTGGGGCTTAACAGGTGAAAAGGTGCCCGATACCCAGGTAAATGTTAAAACCGAGCAATTTGGAGAGTATTATAGAATTTCATCAATATCATATAAATAAAATATAGGCTACTACTAAAAATATCTTCTACTATTACTAAAACAGTATTTGCTACTATTAAAAAACAGTATTTGCTACTATCAGAAAACAGTATCTGCTACTATTAAAAAAACATGCTGCTACTAGAGTGAATGGCCCCCTGTTACTTAACAGGGGGCATTTTAGTTCATGCTCAAAATAGCAGCCTTTAATTTATTTGTAAACAATATTAGATAAAATGAAAACTACATCATGTAAACACAAGCTTATTTTGTAATTTCCTTCTCAAAATGCTGATAATCCTTAACGGTATTCCAACTTCCGCCCCACTTCCAGCCATACTTGGTGAACAGCTTATAGCATAAGTCATCTTTATCAATCATACCTAGCTTTAGCTGGCTTCTATCCACATAAGGTTTAGCTTCCTTGGGTGATACATAATCACCTTTTACATAAGGATTGATTAGAGGATTAATATCTATGGCCAGCCCGTAGCTATGCTTAGAGAGATTGTTCGAGCCCTCTATTACCCTGTAATTGAAGCAAGAAGTATTATTATCCTTCATAGATGCTATGTCATCAGCACCATACTCATCTATTAACACCATCTTCTCAATGGGATACTTAGCAATATACAGCTCATAAAAAATATTGGTCAGCTCCTGTGCAACCTCTGTAGCACAAATCAATTCTCCCTCACGCTCGTTACCATTAAAGTCATAGTGCAAAACCTTGACATACCTCAACTCACTATAAGGTACGTTGCAATCAGTGGGATATGACTTCCCTGTTATACGGCTTTTTATGGTTTCTGAGAGCTCTTCATAATAAAAGCCTTCTGCAAGCTCTACCCTATTAAGTTTTATGCCTGCTTGTGATATTTCATTCTCCTGCTCGCCCAAAGAGGGTTTCTGTAATAATGCCTTATCAGCTATTGAAGCGTCCAGTTGCGCATTGGAGTTACCCTGTGTTTCAATGGGGCTGTCCTGTACTGCATTGGTTTCGTCCTGTACTGCATTGGAACTTCCACTATGTAATTTCCCTAGCGAGTTTATTGCAGGAATATTGATTGGTGCCTTATCAAGAAACTCACCCATGTCCGCCTCAACAACGTATCTTTGCCCACAGCTAGATAATAAAAACATGGCAACACAAGTTAAGCATATTGCTGTTTTTCTCATTTTAACCCCTTGACCTGAAAATACTTTTATATAATACTTAAATTTAATACTTATATTTATGGTCTACCTTTGATTTTGTATAAATAATGCTACTTAACAAGGAATTGATAAATAGTTGTATGATTATACTCTTCTCCAGCTTTCAATATGCCCGACTCAAATTCAGGTGTATTGATAGCATTAGGGAAAAACTGAGTTTCAAGACATAAGCCTGCATTCCTTTTATAAGGCTTACCACCTTTACCAGTCTCCGTTCCATTTAGGAAGTTTCCACTGTATAATTGTACTCCTGGCTTTGTTGTATATACCTTCATTAATCTACCAGAAGCAGGCTCATAAACCTCACTGCACACCTGGCTGAGATCTCCATTAGTATTTAGTACGTAATTATGGTCATAGCCATTTCCAAGTACTATCTGTTCATATTTATCAGCTATATCAAGTCCAACTTTCTTGAACGTTCTAAAATCCATTGGTGTATTCTCAACACTTCTTAATTCCCCAGTTGGAATAAGTGTACTATCAACGGCTGTAAACTTATCAGCATTAATCATGAGCTCATGGTTTAGTACATCTCCGCTGTCATGTCCAGCCAAATTGAAATACGCATGATTTGTAAGATTTAGCACTGTATCGCTATCGGAGTGAGCTATGTAGTTTATAGCTAATTTGCCGTCATCTGAAAGAGAATATGTTACCTTTACATCAACAGTTCCAGGATAATTCTCTTCCCCATGAGGACTTACAAGACGCAACTCTAGTGTATTTTCCCCTATTGGGGTACAGTCAAATATCCTTTTATCAAATCCCTTTTTTCCACCGTGAAGGTGATTTGGACCATCATTAAGATATAGGTTGTACTCCTTATTGTTCAGGCTAAATTTACCGTTTGCAATTCTGTTTCCAATACGCCCAATCACTGCTCCTAGATAAGCGGTGCTGTTTAAGTATTGTTCAGGCTTAGTAAATCCCAAAACAACATCTGCAATATTGCCGTCTCTATCTGGCACGAATATTGAATTAATAATTCCTCCAAGATTGAGTATCTCAACCTTTATACCGCTTGCATTAGTAAGCGTATACTTTATAACATCTTCACCCTCAAATGTTTTTCCAATTGTCTCTTGGTTAGTCATGATCTCACTCCTCTTTCCCTTAAGTTGTAAAAATAGATTTTATAATGATTGTACCATATTAGTATATAGAAGATAACCTAATTATTACAGATATGTTTATTGATGTTGCCTCAAATCACTTTAAGCATCAAATTCCATTTTTTCGGGTGGAACCATAAGTCTGGTAGGATCTTTTATGTGTTTCTCAAAGCACTTTAGCGCCCTTGATAAATAATACCCATCACAAATCCTCTCATCTACTGTAATTTTCACTGTTACAAATATTCTTTTTTGAGGATTCTGGTCATCATCATGAATATACCTTGTTTCTTTTTGACCAAGAGCTAAAAAATGTGATACAGTCCCTATTTCATATAGATGATGGTATACTGCCGGTATCCCTAATGAGCCCATATTAGTAACAAAAGCACTACCGTGAAACGGACTTATTTCCAAGAATGCTTTTGGTGCCAGGTTAATTCTGTCCAAGGCCACCAGCACACCACCGAGCTTGGTCGCCATCGCAGTTAAGTTGTTCATAAGTATCTTGATTATACCAGGTCTGCTTGCCTCCATTTCTTTTTGCTTTTGATTCTCATACTTTATCTTTTCAAATGCAGCATTATATTTCTCAATAACCTGTGGAAGTGTTTCAGATCTATCAAAATACACTGGCACTAAATATTCCTCAGAGTCAGCCTCCAACTTGGGCTTTGCTATTATATTGATTCTCACATAATCTCTTCCATAGCAGCGGGAGCCTACAATAAATCTATTCATCCTTGGGTAGCATGCATATGTCCTGACCAAAGCAGCATATAAAACCATCTGAAGAGATAGTTTCTTCAGATCATGATGATTTTTTCGGATAAAACTAACTGTGTCAGTAATATCCAATTCAAAGCAAGAGAGTACCTGTGAGTCACATCTTCTCTTCATAAACTTGATGGATGCATTAGCCATCACGCCGAGGTTTCTAAGTCTGAACCCATCTTTTCTATCCCCAAATCGCTTTTTTCTATTGTTCTGAATATGTAATTTAGTCTGCATATTTTGGTTCTCCCCTAATATTATCTAATTACTTCAGTTTTTGATATAAAACAACTTTTTTTCCTATATTCTAACATAAATACTGTGGTTATAACAATGTTTATATACCTTTCAATATAGCATTAAACAGTTGCTCTGTGGTCTGCTATATGTGGGGGCCTAAATAAAAAAAGCCATCCTTTAGCTGTTACATATTAACATATGACTGCTAGAGGACGGCTGATGACTAAAAATATTTTGTTTTCACTTTTCTTAAACTACTATTATATATGTTTTTATTTTCTACTCAAAGCTGTAAGCTTCTCAGAACCACGTGTATAACACGTGGTATTCGTTACACAACAATAGGGGACAGATGCTAGTTCTAGCATCTGCCCCTGATAAGTTCTATTTTAATCTTCGTCCTCTTCTTCAGGCTGTTCCCATGAACTCCATGTATATCATTAACCATATTATGTAGGTATTATATTAATTACATAGTTACACAGACAAATATATAGAATGACAAATTTAAATCCTAATTGTCTAACTCTAGCTTGGTATATATATCGTTAATATAGTCCATATCCACATTTGCAGTTAAGAGGCTTTGCTCCATTTTTTGTTTGCTGTCCATATAATAATCCTTTATTATTTGCAAATAATCTTCATCTGTTTCGTCCCAGTTCTCATATATATTTTTTGCTTTAATGTAACTCCTGTAAGTGTTTATTATGTTAATCAGTTGATCTGTTTCCTGAATACCTAAATTCCTAAGCTTCAATTTCACTTCATTATATTTATAAGTAAATCCTATGTCACCCCTTATATTTATATAAAGCTTCATCTCCTCATTACTTTCAAAGGGTGGTATCTTTCTTATATTATTGATGTTAAAACACCGCTTTAACTCGGTCTCTATCTTTTCTCCTTTCTCTTTCAATTCGTCAATTGTAGAGGCACTATATAAATTTTTACTTTTTTCTTCAAAATATGTCTCTGGGTTCAATAAATCAGTTAAATTCTTATGCTGACTCAATAAGATTTTATAATCATTGTAACGTGAAATACAGTTTTCTTTAAACGCAACATATCCATACTTATATAGTTTTCTAAACTCATCAAAGCCAATAAAATACATTCCATAAAGCCTATCTTGTTGCTTATATAAAAAAATTTGTTTACCCTCAATAGTAAAAACATTTAAACCGTTTTTTAGATTAACTTTAGGTTTACTGAGCAACTGTTTATAAATGTTTAACTGATCATAATAATCATCTTTAAGAGAGTTGGTAGACTTGTCTGCCTCATTTTCATACCATGAAATAAAACTTATTATTTTATCACTATCAACATTACCCTCCGCTCGCTTAATCATGTCTTTACAAATTCCAGTCTTTACACTTAATAAGTTTATATCTATCTCAGTAAGTAATAGCGACTCAGGTATTATTGAATTAATTATATTCTCTAATATCATATATTTATCTCCTTCTGCTTTAGCTACATCAGTGATTGTAATAATGTCTTGATAATTTTGTGTGCTGATTCAACTGTAAGTGGATCATTGTCACCTTAGGCACTCTTGAAAAGATAATCATCAGGTAAATAAGCCTTTTAACAACAAAAAACACCCTCCATAAGTACCTATTGACTAGCAAAAAATGTACTTACAAAAGGGTGTTAAGGTCAACAATTGGTATTTCAGGATCACATTCTCCTAAATTTAGATATATACCGTAGCCTATTAAAAAAGCTAATCAGTATATCATCATTCAGCACATGCCAAAACTATTCTTCGTCCTCTTCTTCAGGCTGCTCCCATGAATGGTAAACATTCTGAACATCGTCCAAGTCCTCTAAATTTTCAATGAGCTTATCCATAAACTTGATGTGTTCTGGATCCTCAAGCTTTGTTGTAGTAGTTGGTAGCATTGATACTTCAGCCTCTAGGAACTCATAACCCTTTGCTTCCAAAGCATTACGTACTGCTGAGAAATCTGCTGGGTCGGTGAGTATTTCAAACATATCCTCTTCTGCTGAGAAATCTTCTGCACCTGCTTCTAAAGCTTCCATCATTAATGTATCTTCGTCTACACTTGAAGTCTTCTCTATAACGATAACGCCCTTTTTGTTGAACATAAAGGAAACGCAACCGGTCTGACCAAGGTTTCCACCAAACTTGTCAAAATAATGTCTCAAGTCGCCTGCTGTTCTATTTCTATTATCTGTTGCACATTCAACTATTACAGCTACTCCGCCTGGTCCATAACCTTCATATGTGAGTTCTTCGTAGTTTGACGCATCACCATCACCGATTGCTTTTTTAATGCTTCTAGAAATATTATCATTTGGCATGTTTGCTGCCTTAGCTTTTGCAATAACATCCTTAAGTCTTGTATTGGTATCCGGATCTCCTCCGCCTGACTTAACGGCAATAACTATTTCCCTACCTAGCTTTGTGAAAATCTTGCCCTTCTGAGCATCTGATTTTCCCTTTTTGTGCTTAATATTAGCCCATTTTGAATGACCTGACATAAAAATCCTCCTGCATATTGTATCGCACTGGCGACTATTTTAACGCCTTAGTAGTATTTACACCTCAGCGCTTGTAAACATTTTAAAACCACTATAAATTATACTGTTTATTTTTTAAATAATCAACCTTCCATCACTTCCAATAATTATATATAGTTTTTCACCAACATCGCAAATTGCTCGCCCATTGGTCAAGTCTGTTATTTCTTCTATCAGCTGTTCTTCTGTGCCCACATCAGCGAGTACAGTAACTTCAACATCCTGTTCATACTTTGTATCTTTAATAATAATATTATTGTTTATAAGCATATTCTGAAGTCTCCCAAATAATGTGTATTCAATGATTACACTTATCTGAGTACATACCTTCTTGGTAATTATCTCAGATGCTTCAATACCCAATGCTGCACTTTTGCTATAGGCACGAATGAGCCCCGCTGCTCCTAATAAGGTTCCTCCGAAGTATCGTGTTACAACAACCACTGCATTTTGTATTTCCATTCGCTTCATTACTTCAAGAACCGGCATTCCAGCAGTCCCTGAGGGTTCACCATCATCACTGTAGCGCTGTATGAGAGTACCATTATTCAGGCTATACGCATAAACATTGTGAGTGGCGTCCCAATACTTACTCTTTTGCTCATTTATAAAATCAATTGCCTGTTGTTCTTCAGAAATTGGCATTACTGTTGCTATAAACTTGGATTTCTTTTCTTCCATTAGAGCCTCTGCTCTATTTAATATGGTTTTGTAATTTTGCATTATTCAACCCTTCACTTATTATTGCCTATTACTTATAAAATTCTATTTCCATTAGCTTAGTTATTCTCTATTCTGCTATTCTATTTCCCGAATTATCTGAGTTGTATCTTAAATCCTTTTATCTCAGTTCTATTTTCTGAATTATCTGAGTTATTCACTATTCTATTATGAGAATTCTCACAACTGCAATTTATTAGTTAACATAAAACAGCACTCCCCCACTTATTAATGGGAAGGTGCTGTTATTATACTGCAAAACACAATATTTTTCAAATTTAGGCGATCTCACGATACTTATTGAATGATAGACATATCAAGGATTTATCCTGACTATAAGTAACTTTCTCAAGGGCTTCTTCTAAAGTGAAAAATCCTCCATCACTAAAATTATCTTGCTTATTTACTTCATATTTATCATTTTGGGATTTCATTATATACCATGTGATTTTATTACATACGGGTCTTTGACGTGTAACTGAGAAAAATTCATAATTTGTACTACCTGCAGTTGAAATTATCTGAGCATCAATACCTGTTTCTTCCTTAACTCTCTTGATAGCAACTTCATCGGAAAATTCTCCGCTTCTAATTACCCCTTTAGGAAGCACCCACTCGCCCTTTTCATTTTTTAGCAGAAATACCTTGTCCCCAAAAAATACAACTCCACCAGCGCAGTTTCTAACAAGCATATTCAAAACCCCTCTCGTGATAAATTTGTTGATAATAATTAATTCTATTAAAGAATCTATTAATATTATAATACTCTACTTAGTAATTTTATACAACAATAAATTGATTTATATTTTTAAGTTTGTCCATTTTGACTAATGCACTTACCCTTATACCGCTTTCTTCATAGTCTTGAGATACAACTTGTCCGTTATTAAATAGATAAGGTAATACCCATCCTTCAGAATAAGGTATAAGTAATTCCACCGACTGAAGCTGTGATTTAAAGGCCTCTGTTATGTTTTCAAGCAGCTGCTCGATTCCTGAGCCTGTTACAGCCGAAATTTCGCAAACTGAGTGATACCCTGCGGAACTAACCTTTGCTCTAGCTGTCATCTGTTCTGACAATAAATCCTGCTTGTTCAGCACTAGAATAGTTGGCTTTAAGGACGCGCCCAACTCTTCTAGAATCCTTTCAACAACGCTTATTTGCAGTGGTGCATTTTCATTGGAGGCATCTACCACATGCAAAAGTAAGTCTGCGTGTACAGCCTCTTCAAGGGTGGATTTAAAAGCCTCAATCAATTCATGTGGAAGCTTTCTAATAAATCCAACAGTATCAATTAATACAGCTTCTCTTCCATCTGCTAAAATCAGCTTTCTTGCTGATGGGTCCAGAGTTGCAAAAAGCTTATTCTCTACAAACACCTCCGAGTTACACAGCTTGTTGAGCAGCGTAGATTTACCCGCATTTGTATAACCAACTATAGCAACAACAGGTACATTATTTTTTGTTCTGCCTACTCGCATAAACTGTCTGCGTTTTTCCAGCTCAGATAGCTCTTTTTCCAGGCTTGTAATTCTGCGTCTGATATGCCTTCTATCAACCTCCAGCTTTTTTTCACCCGGTCCTCTTGTGCCAATGCCACCTCCAAGTCTTGATAGTTCAGTACCCAATCCCAGTAGCCGTGGCAGCTTGTATTTGAGCTGAGCAAGCTCCACCTGCAGCTTACCCTCTTTTGATATAGCCCTCTGTGCAAATATATCAAGAATAAGAGTAGTTCTATCAATTACCCTCATTCCAGTCGCTTCTTCTATATTTCTAACCTGCGCACCTGAGAGTTCATCATCAAAAATTAGCAGATCAACGTCCTTTGCCTGGCAAATAAGTGAAAGCTCTTCAACCTTTCCCTTACCAATATAATATGCAGAGTCCTGTGTCTGCTTTTTTTGTATAATCTTCTGAACCACAATGGCTCCAGCGGTGTTTGCAAGTTCTTCAAGCTCATCAAGTGAAATTTCAGCTTCCCTTTGAGCCATATATTCCAGCCTGCTTTGTGATGTTTCAAGTCCTACTAGTATAGCTTTTTCAACTGAATCCTCATTTTCATAGAGCTCGTCCTTTGCGCTAGCGTCCAGCTCTTCTATTATCTTAAAAATATAATTCAATCTACTGTCTGATAATTCAAAAGGCCCATATATATCGGTATCATTATCTGGTGTAATGCAGCCAGCATATATTTCAGAGGGCTCGCCGTCCTTTATTCCAACCGCTAGCATTACGTCAAGCTTTAGCTTCTGTAATGTTGCTACATCAACGGATGACAGCAATCCCCCTCCTGAAGGGTGAGTGTGAATACACCTTATCCCTGAAAGTCGCATGCTGCCTCTTCTTTGAGCTAACTGTGGCAGTGAAACAGTGGAGCTATCTCCTATGGATATGTCCACAATAAACCCTCTTCTGTTGAGAAGCACCGATATTTCACGATTGATTTGAGCTGATATCCTTGCAACAGTTAAAGCCAGCTCTTGTGGTATTAGCTCCCTGGGGGGATATCTTTTATCAATAAGAGCGTCCAGCTCGTTTAGTAGTACGTCCTTTATAGATTGAATATTTCCGTTTATCCTCATATTATCTCACTCCTGAAGAGCCAAAGCCCCCGCCTCTATTCATACCGATATCTGCTACTGAATCAACCTGCTTAAACTGTATCTCTGGAACTGCTTGCAATACTATCTGAGCTATTCTGTCCCCTTTTTTTATACAATAGCTTCCCTTTTTATTGCCCTTTTCATTAATTGAGTATATTGCCTCTGCATCGTCAATCTGACATTGACAGGAGGTATTATTCATTATAATTCCAAGCTCGTCCCGATAACCTGCATCAATGGTACCAGGAGAGTTGGGCAGCCTCAGAGGAGTCTTTACTGAAATACCGCTCCTTGGCCTTACCTGAATCTCATATCCAATGGGTATCGCCAGTTTCAAACCAGTCGGTACTATTACCGTTTCCCCAGGAAGAATGATTACATCTTCAGCTGCGTATACGTCCATTCCTGCATCTCCCTGATTTGCATACTTTGGCAACACCGCGTCCTGTCTGCATAATTCTATAAAAACCTCAACTGACATATTAAACCTCCAATAATATTCACATTTACACGCCTCTATTGAAGTGCCCCTTTGTAGTGCCACGTGCCCTAATTTCTTCAATGATATCTGTATCCGCCTGCTCTTTATTAATTAATTGTCGGTGCACATTAATTATATTGTATATTTCTTCTGCACTTTCATCAACAAAGCTAAGCCGTAGATAATCTATATTTCCCTTAGCCAGCTTACTTATAGCCTCTGGAGCAAACAATGTATTTGCATTGTAGATGGTACTTCTGCAATCAATAGGATCCCCCGTTACCGGGAAACGTGCCCCCATACGGTCCTTCAGGTGATATGTGCCCCCTCTGCATATTGCGTTGCAGCCTTCCGGCGACCTGCCGGCACATACGCTTCCAATGGGGCAGTACTCACTGGTCATGACAGGAAGCTTTCCATATACCCCTGCCTCAACCAAAAAGCCGTCAGGTATATCGAGCTGCTCTATGTTCCGAAGATTGAGCTCATATGAGAGCATAGCACCCGATAACCCCAGTTTCTTTAACTGTTCTAGAGTTCTGCCGTTTAGCACGTTTAGAGAATAATCCCCAAATACTTTTGTGCTTTCCACAGTTTGATATTGCTTAAGTATATTTATAGTGGACATACTTCCACACAAAAATCCGTCTATTATTGGCTCTATCTTTACTATATTATTCTTAACCAGTTCATTCCATTTTCCCCTAGTGATAGCTGGAATAGCTGAATATATTTCTTTTCCCATGGATCTAGCTTCTTCAATGTCCTTTTGCCTGTCCTTTGATAAAAGCTGATTAAACGGAATATACAGCCTGTCTACATCAAGTTTTGATAGTTCAACACCCCTTGATTCGCTATAAAATATAGCTGAAAGCAATGGCTTTGCTTGCTTTATTGGTTGAGCCGATAGCAAGGGCTTAGCTTGCTTTATTGGTTGAGCCGATAGCAAGGGCTTAGCTTGCAAAAAAGGTTCCGCTGATACCACTTGCTTATTGGTGTCGGCAATGCTTCTGGTAATGCACTCTGTGTTATTTATTCTGTCGGCTTTTATATAACCGCTTTGGACCTGTCTTTTGTAGCTGCTTACGATTAATTCCTCCAACTCTTGTGCTGCTAGCCTTCTTATATTGTTGAGCTCACTTATTGGAAGTACCAAGCCATCATCTATATTTATTCTAAGGTTTTCCACAAAAAAAGGAGTAGAACCCATTTTACATAGCTGTTCTCTGATTCTCTGCTCGGAAAGTGGTTTGTTCTGTGCTATTTCCGCAACTACCTCACCGTATTTAAGCACCTCATTTCCCCGGTGATCCCTCAAAATGAGTCGAGGTAACTCTCCCTTTTGCATATAGAATTCACCGCAGATAGGTAGTTTTCTTGATGCCTCGGACGTGTAACTTCTGTTTGCCTGCTCATTTAGTGCCTTATCGGTAGTCTTGTATATCTTGCTGCCACTCCTGATTTTACCACGGATTATTTCTACGGTAACAGTATCTCCAGCTTGTGCATTTCTCACAAGCTGCTTGTCCTTAATAATTTTTGTGACAATACCACCCGGACTTTCAGCACCAATACTATTTGTCCATACCTCTATTCCATCCCCCATGTTCAAACTACTATCGAGCTTTATTCTAAGAGAACCGGTTTTTTCATTGTGAGCAGCGACAACACCCAAATACGTTCCCCAGTTTTTAGGTTTCTTGTATGTCATCATATCGGGTCCTGTTTTTTTATTGAGATACCCTTTAGAAAATCCCCCTCTGTTGAAGCTTTGCATCAGCTCATGCATATCCTGTTCGGAGATATGAGCTCTTGCTGAACGTGCGTCTGCCCTTGTTTCTGCACTTGTATCTGCATTTGTTTGCGCACTTGTTTGCGCACTTGTCCCTGTGCTTTTATCTGCACTTGTATCTGAGCTTGTATCTGCGCTTGTTTCAGCACTTGTATCTGCACTTGCTTGTTCACTATTTAGTGCATTTGTTTGTGCACTTGTATCTGCATTTGCTTGTTCACTATTTAGTGCATTTGCTTGTGCATCTGAATTAATGTTCCTAATAACCTCATCAAGATACTTTCTATACTTTGATACAACCATAGCTACATATTCAGGGCTTTTCATTCTGCCTTCTATCTTAAAGGAATGAACTCCTGCTTTTACCAACCTGTCCAGATCCTCTATATAGCTAATGTCCTTCGGACTAAGCAAATACCCTTCTCCTACGGCATTTCCTTCTCGCAGCATAGTATAGGGCAATCGACAGGGCTGGGCACACTTACCCCTGTTGCCACTTCTGCCCCCTATAATACTGCTCATAAGACATTGACCTGAGTAACTGATACAAAGTGCCCCGTGCACAAAGGCCTCAATCTCGAGTTTTGTGTTCTTGCATATATATTCTATTTCACTGAGACTTAGTTCTCTCGCGAGCACCACCCTTGAGAACCCAAGCTGTTCTAACTCCTTTACCCCTTCAAGACTATAAGTAGTCATTTGAGTACTAGCATGGAGGTGAACCTCGGGCAATTGCTCTCTTATTGCTGCTGCAAAGCCCAAGTCCTGCACTATTATTGCATCTATACCAAGACTATACGCTACCTTTGCAAACTCAATAGCCTGTTCAAGCTCAGAGTCAAGTACCAGTGTATTCATAGTTAAATAAACAGCTACACCTCTTAAGTGTGCATAATCTATAGCTTTTTCTAACTCTTGTTCATCAAAATTTCCGGCAGACTGTCTTGCATTTAGCTGTTTCCCACCTAAATAAACAGCGTTAGCACCATTTTCAACTGCAGCTAGAAAAGCCTCATAGCTTCCCGCCGGTGCAAGCAGTTCAATTTGTCTATGCATTTTCTATATCCCTTCAAACAATTCAATTTGTTAATGCATTTCTTCAACACTTCCATTTTTTTATGCGTTATCTCGCTTTAAACATTTCCATATGTTGATACATTATTCACGAATCAAGCACTTCCATTTGTTGATGCATTTACTTCAAATAATTTCAGTACATAAGGCATTACATCAGTAAGACTATTAATTCTCATATCTATGGTATTTGCCTTTTTGCCAAGTATTATTACAGGCACTTTATTCATTGAGTGCGTATTAACGGATAAGTCCTCAATATTGCCATGGTCACTTGTAAGTATTAAAACGTCCTCTTCAAAATTCATTTTATTAATAAGTGTCTCCAAAAAGCCGTCCAAGGTCTCAATAATCTTAACTGCTTCCTGCATTTCTGCTTTATGGCCTGCTATATCAGTAACAAAATGCTCAAACAGCGTTAAATCATATTTTCTACTAAGCGCATAAAGGTTTTCTGCAGCCTTTTGAGGAGAAATGGTCTTTATATCATACCCACTCTCCATAAGCTTTTGACCAGTTATGTCATGGTATACGCCCTCACCTGTATGAAAATTCCTGGAGTTTCTAAAAGGAACTGCTGCCGCCATACACATAACTGAGGTTACAGAAGGCCGATTTTTACGATCCTTAACGTCAAGTATTTTTTCTATATATTCATCTCTATAAATATTAGAACTAGCCACCGACAAGCCCATATCCTTGAGACTCATAAACAAATTGTTTTTGTATAAAAGCTTCTTTAGAGTGACTGTAGGCTGTCCACTCATATGCCTGTTGAGAACCTTTGGTGCGTTAACTCCAGTAAATAGTGCTGTTTGCCCCGTCGCACTTTGTGGCAGGCCTGGAATTCCGAGAGTTGCGTCAGCTTGAAAAGCAGCATTCTCTACTAGACTTCTAAGTACACTTGTTTTTGCAGCATATAGAGGGTTAATACTTTTATCCTCAGCTCCTATTCCAAATCCATCTACAAATATAAATATAACCTTCAAGCTATCAGCTCCCTCCTTAACGTCTAAAAAAGCTAGAGGATTGACCCCTAGCTTTAAAGAATTTTTATTTACATGTCGTAACCGGCTATTACTTTCTGGTTTATTGCCCTGTGTTCTTTTGAAGAAGTACTGTGTGAAGTATTCTTACGAACTTCACCAAGTTCTGCTTCTCTCTTTGCCAACTCTAGCTGCAAATTTGTATTCTTTCCAGAAAGCGAAGAATTCTCTTCCTTTAGCTGTTTACACTCATTCTTTAGCATTAGCAATTCCTGATTAGCAGCCATCAGCTCTTGCTTTAATTTGTATTCACTCTCTCTGGTCTTAAAGAAATCATCAGCTACATTAAGTGCTGAAAGTACTGCAGCCAGCGAGGTACTAAGAGTACTATTCCTAATCATTATTTCATTCATTTTCTTGTCAATATACAAGCCAACCTTCTGTATATATTCATCTGACTCTACACCAACTAATGTGTATTCTTTGCCAGCAATTTTGACCGTAACCTTATTTCTATTTGAAGTCAATATAATCAACTCCTTTATCTTATGTATTTTATTTAATTATACTACACATTACATATTTCGGCAAATATATTATTATTTATTAAATACATTTCTGTCTTTTTATTGATTTTTGAGGAAAACTAATTCTTTTTGTTTTACTTCTAGTTTTTATAATACATGCATATATTTTAATGTTACGGTGCTATTTTTTAAGTACATTTACCTGCAAGAAAAAAGCAGAAAGCGAGGAATGATATTTAATGACTACCGTTTACCAAAGGCTTTTTTATATTTTCAAGAATATGGATAGTAGCTACGGCTACTCTTCCAGCCCTTCTGGCTACTTAAGGGTCGAAATTAATGGTTGTACTATTAAACTGCAGGCAGTAGTACAAAACTTATGCTATGAAAAAGAGGAGTTAAGTTATTCTCTATATGCCGTTTCCTGCTCTGGCAACCATCATCAGCAAGCCAAGCTCTGTGAGCTTCCACTATCTAAGGGTAAGGCAGATCTCAGACAGGATATTACAGAAGTTCTTGAAAAGTGTAAGCTTAACTTTTCAGACATAGATGTTTTGGCTGTTATCTCAGTTTCCACGTCAAAATTCAAGAAGAAAACCATGTGCCCTTTAGTGGCATATCCCAAAGGAGAAGTGGAATGGAGATCCAAGTTTGAAAGAATTCTTGAGAATGGGGGTACTGAGGAATTTTTTGAAGTCCAAAATCAGGATAATGCATTGGCTGAAAATGTGTCAGATATATTATCTCAAGATAGCTCAGAAGCATTTGCTGAAAATGAGTCAGATTTATTAAATCAAGATAGCTCAGAAGCATTTGCTGAAAGTGAGTCAGACATATTATCACGAGATAGTTTAGAAGCATTTGCTGAAAATGAGTCAGATTTATTAAATCAAGATAACTCAGAAGCATTTGCTGAAAATGAATCAGGCATATTATCTCAAGATAGCTCAGAAGCATTTGCTGAAAATGAGTCAGAGATATTATCTCAAGATAGCTTAGAAGCCTTTGCTGAAAATGTATCTCAGATATTTCGCGAAAGTGAGATTGCCGAAGACACTTTTGCCTCCCAATCAGATATAACAGTATCAGCTAGTTCCAGCATTATTAATGAGCCTAATGCTGCAAATATGGAAACCATTAGCGACTGCGACGATGCTACTGCGTGCGAATATGAAGCAAAACTCGTAGAGCGCGCTCTAAAGCATGCTGACGAAATAGGAGTTGATGTAGCCTCAGATGACAACACTCCTATAATGACCCCTTCACATAAGTCAATCGCACATCTGGTGGAAGAAAAGCTTCACGAAATAGAAAATGACTTGGAGCAAAATAATAAAAAAAAAATTCAATCTAGCAGTGAAAAAATAGCGCCGCAACAAAGTAATGATATAGATGCTGCCTTTGCTATGAAGGATGTCTGGACTAAGATTCAGCAAGAGCTTTGGGTAAAGGAAAGAGAAGCTGAAAAAGAGGTCACGTTTGATGAGGATATTCTACAAACAGTGGAAAGAAACTATCAGGAATTATCTTCTTTTGGATTATCTATGGATGTAAAAACAGGGGAGATCAACCTAGACTCCTTAAAAGAAGATTTGAACAGATGTTTTGAGAGTTATAACCCTTTCAAGGGACGAATTAAGGGTATCCATTGGTGGAAAATAAACAGCCCAGGTTATCTGAATAATCTCCTTTTTAAGAATAGTATAAAGACTTATCTGTTATTTAACCCCAAAGTATTGCTTGCAAACTTTAAATACAGACATGTTTTATTTGGTATGCAAATGGATAAAGGAATTAATAGATTTCAATTAATTTGCGGTGTTCCAGGGGTTTATAACATTGACGACAATCCCTTTAGTACTACTGGCACATGGATACAGCTTGATGGTATTAAACCAAAGTATGGAGCCTTTGGTTACTGGTTAGTTTTAATTGATGCAAGATCAGGAAAAATCCATAAGCTAAAATAATAATTATTTATCTCTGTTAATTTCATCCTAAAAGTGGTATATTTATATTAATTCGAACTTTTTATAATAATTATACTTGAAAGGATGGATAAAAGAGATGGCGATACAATGGAGAGAAAGTCTGGCAATTGGAATTAAAGAGATAGACGATGAACACAAGGAGCTCTTTGCAGCAATTGACAAACTATTTACTGCATGTCAGCAAGGAAAGGGAAAGACTGAAGTAGAGAACACTATTAAATTTTTAGAAGATTATACCGTTAAGCATTTTACAGCAGAGCAGAAGTTACATGTTAAGCATGATTACCCACACAGAGTTGCACATAGAGAGATTCATGATCGCTTTCTTGAGAGATTTAAGGACCTTAAAAAACAGTTTGATGAGGAGGGAGCAAGCATCCTTTTCATTTCAACAATAAACAAGACAGTTGTTGATTGGCTTATAAACCACATCGGTAGTGCTGATAAGGCATTTGCTGCTCATGTTAATGGTAAGTAGATTTGATATACTATAATACATAATAGATTTAAGATAAATTAAAAGCTGGTTTTAGCTTATGATGATATATCATACTAAACCAGCTTTTGTTGTTAATGAATTATGCGGGCCTAATGGTTAGTTTTTTGATTTTTTACTCCACAGAGCTTATTTTATTAGAAAGCTGTGCAAACTGCTCAGGTGACAAGGTTTCTCCTCTTATATTTTCATTATGGCCTAACTCGCAGAGTATGGACTTAATCTGTTCCTTGTCCAATCTCAAATACCCTGCGTTCGCCAAGCCATTCACCAGAGTTTTTCTGCGCTGCCCAAAAGATGCTTTTACCAGCTTAAAGTACAGATTGCTGTCGGTAACTTCAAATGGAGGATTGTCCAAAATATCAAGTCTTATAACGGTGGAATGAACCTCCGGCTGTGGTACAAAGCAGTGTGGCGGAACATCAAACATAATCCGTGGCTTTGAGTAATACTGTACAGCTACTGACAAAGCACCATAATCCTTGGTACCCGGTCCTGAAACCATTCGGTGCGCAACTTCCTTTTGCACCATAAACACCATTCTATCAATACCCTCTATTTGCTCCAAAAACATCATTATAATGGGAGTTGTAATATAATACGGTAAATTAGCAACAACGCTCACCTTGGTTGCTCCATATGCCCTTTTTTGGTCATCTATAATTTGCTTAACATTTACCTTCATTACATCTTCGTTTATTATAGTAATATTATTATATATACTAAGGTTATCGGTGAGTGCAGGTATTAAGTGCTTATCTATTTCTATTGCAACAACCCCGCATGCCTTCTCTGCAAGCTCCCGAGTCATACTGCCGATTCCTGGTCCTATTTCTATAGCAAGAGTTTCCTTATCCACCTCTGCTGAGTCCACAATGCTAGATACAACACTGTCGTCAATAAGAAAATTTTGCCCCAATGATTTAGTAAGTCTCAAACCATGCTTTTTTATAACATCATAAGTATTATTCTTTATCATTCTCGTAGATTACCTTTCGTTAATGACCGCTCTTTATTTGCAAAATTTATTATACCACATAAGAACAGCTTATAATCTATTATTATGTATATTGATTTATTGCAAAAAAAAACTACCACACAACTTTATAAGTGCAGCAGCCCAAAATAGTCCCTTTAAAACATATTGTTTTCGGCTATATACCAATACAATTAATTTAGTATATAAACCTTTACCTTCTTGACGCCCCAGGTTTTAACTTCATTTGAAGTGTCAAGATAAACGTCGATTTTGTTACCCTTGATAGCGCTTCCAATATCAGCAGCAACCGCATATCCATAGTCAGCCGCCTTACCTGGAACCTCAACGTACACCCTGGTACCGAGTGGTATTACCTTCGGGTCAACCGCGATAACTCCTCTCTTTGCTACCATACCGGTATAAGTAATTCCAAATCCTGGGTCACCGGGATTTTTACCAGTATCTTCATAAGAGGCAGTATATGAAGTAGCCTTCATATCCATTACTTTAGAGTACCTTAAAGTATTTCCTCTTGAAGTATTGTAAGTTAAAACTGTTCCTACTTCTACAATTTTGTCCAAAGGATTTGAAGAAATAACGTCAGCTAACAGCTGCTTGCTTTTCTGTATTCCGTCCTCCAAAACAACCTTGTATGTCTTCTCTCTCTTACCTTCTACACCTTCTCTTACGGTCTTTGTAACACCTTTATCCAAACGGTTATTTTCTTTTGTAATGGTTTTGAAAGGAATAGTTGCAGTTTCCACAACATTATTCTCTTCCACTCTTGTAATCGAAATATTCATATTTGACACAATTTTATCATCTTCTTGTGCCCCGTTAAACTTATCAAGCTCACTGACAATAATATTGTTGTCAGCTAATACCTGGCTTACAGTATCCTTGAAAGTTTTAACATTGTACTCTTTTCCGTCAACTTTAATGGTAACAGGTACAGCCCTTTTAATCTCAATGACATTGTCTGATAGCCTAGCAAGTTTTGCGTCAAACGGCATGCTGATGTAATCTTCATTCTCAACCTCGATGCCTGTTTGCTCAAGTACCTCTCCCACTGTTGCCTTCATTGTCTTTAATGCAATTGTATTTCCATTGTCATTTATCACAACCTGCTTCTTCAATCCATTAAAGACGAAGATTGAAGCTGTGACGGATATAGCTATGACAACACAAATAATTGCAATATCCAATGGTCTAATTTTAAATCTAGAAAAATACCTTTTAATATTTTTCGCAATCGGTCTCAAAATATCTACCTCCTGTTCAAATATCCAAAGGGACTGTGACTATTTTAAGCTAACAATAAAGTTTTGTCAAATTTCCCACCAAATTATAGTATTTTTTACACAACAATAAGCCCCAATTTATACTGTTAGGGCTATTATATTACTGCTTTTAAAATAATATGACTAAGGCTATTTATCTGAGATCTCTAGAATAACCCAACTTTGGGTGCCTTCATCATATTCCATGGTGAAAATCTTTTGATTTGGTCCGTCTACAAAACCATTGTCAGTTGCTTCATCAGCTCTCTCAATATCAAGGTTTACAAGTAATCGTAGCTTTCCTAATTTATCCATATCATATTCAGAGGTGATAATGTTAACACTCTTAACAGTAATAGACTTTACTTCTTTTTGATAATAGTTTTTGAAGTTCTGTGAATTGCTTAGCAGAGAATCCTTTGCGTTAACACTGAAATATGTAAATGCAGTAGAGTAGCTCTTCTTATTTATCTGCTGCACCCATTTTTCTATAGTGGCCTGCATTGGAGCTGTATCAATGTAACCTTTTAGTCTTGAAATAATTAAATTCTTATCTACATCAGTCCTTTTTACGGAATCAAGCTCAGCGCTGAGATCTGCTAATTTTTCATTAAGCTTAACACTCTCGTCAGTGAGTTTCTTGATTGTTTGCTCATATTCCTGATTTTTTGTGGACAAAGAGTAATTCTTCTCTTCTAATGCCTCAATACTCAGGTTTTTAGAAGCACTCATGTTTTTGTAATTTGCCATCTGCTGTTCCCTATCCCATAACAGATAATTGACAGAAATCAAAGTAGCTGTGAGAAAAATAAATACCATGGCGATAACAAATTTCTTCATAAAAGTCCATCCTTTCATGCAAACACTGCTTTGGAAAATATCCTTTTTGCATTCTCCATGGTAGCATCCGCTACCTCCTGAGGTGAAATACCTTTAATTACTGCAATTTTCTCTATAATAAAATTCAGGTTACTAGAATTATTCCTCTTGCCCCTCATGGGCTCTGGCGAGAGATAGGGACAATCAGTTTCTATCAGCAGTCTATCGAGTGGGACATATTGTACAACTTCAATAAGCTTCTTGGCATTTTTAAAGGTAACAGGCCCTGCAATTGAAATGTAAAAATTCTGCTTTAATACCTCTTGTGCCATCTCTCTGCTCCCTGAAAAGCAGTGAAGAATACCCGACACATTTTTGGCATTGGTCTTCTTTATAATGTTAACACAATCCTCGTGAGCATCTCTATCGTGTATGATAACAGGTAGCTTTACTTCCTTTGCTAGCTCTATCTGCCTCTCAAACCAATATTTTTGTACATCTCTTGGAGAATTGTCATAATAGTAATCCAGGCCGATTTCCCCAATTGCCACTACCTTTTTATGAGAGGATAATGCACTTAGCCTATCAATTATTTCCTCACCCATATTTTCGGCATAGTGGGGATGAATCCCCACTGCCGCATAAATAAATTCATACTTATCAATCAATTGGAGGGTACTATTTAGTGAATCCAAATCAGCACAAGCGTTGAGAACGTATCTTACTCCCTTGTCCTTAAGCCCCATCAAAAGCTGTTCTCTATCCTCATCAAATCGTTCGTCATCATAATGAGCATGAGTATCAAATATATTATAAAGCTTATAGCCCAATTCGTTAGTTAGAGTATTATCCGACATGAGCACCGCTTCCTAAATCCTTATCTATTGTAACAAGAGAGAGTCCGTTTTCATTAGATGCTGCTAGAATCATACCTTGTGACTCAATACCTCTTAATTTAACAGGCTTCAAGTTCGCCACAAGCACTATCGTCTTTCCTACCATTTCTTCAGGTGTATAATACTTTGCAATACCGGACACAACCTGTCTCTGCTCGTCCCCAACCTGCAACTGCAATTTTAAAAGCTTATCCGCCTTTTCAACCTTTTCTGCAACTATTACCTTTGCAACCTTTAGCTCAACCTTTGCAAAGTCATCAATAGTAATAAGGTTTGCATTTGTCTCATCAGTTGCTTGAGCAGTATTGACTGCACTCTTTTCACCTGACTTTGCAGACTGTGCCTTGCAAGCATCCTGGCTTGAGCTAGATACGCGTGAGTTGGCATCCTTCGCCATGTTGCTGGAGTCCTTAGCTGGCTTATCATCCTTGCCTGCCTTGTCATCATTGCCTTCCTTAGGTGCATTCATGCTTTCTAGTTCTTCTAGCTCTTTCTTTAGATCTATTCTTGGGAATATAACATCACCCTTGCAAACCTTAGCGCTTACAGGGTAGACACCCCATACTGAGGCCTTATCCCACTCAACTAATGCCTTGTCCGAAATACCAAGCTGTGCCCAAATCTTTTCTGGAGTTTCGGGCATAAAAGGCTGGATGAGTATGGATACAATTCTTAAGCTCTCTGCTAAATTGTACATTACAGCTGCAAGCCTACCTGTGTTTGCCTCATCCTTAGCAAGCACCCAAGGCATTGTTTCATCTATATACTTGTTAGTTCTTGAAACTGCCTTCCATATCTCTGAGAGTGCAGTGCTGAACTGAAGCTTATCAAGCAGGTCTTCCACCCTTTGGGGTAGTGCGCCAAGCATACTCTTCAATTCTTCATCAAAGTCACCTGCAATCTTATTTTCAGGTATTGTGCCCCCAAAGTACTTATCAATCATAGCTACCGTCCTGCTAACTAGATTGCCTAGATCATTTGCAAGGTCTGAATTTATTCTATTTATCAATGCCTCATTTGAGAATATTCCATCTGAACCGAATGGCACCTCTCGAAGCAGGAAGTATCTGATAGAGTCTAGGCCATACTTGTCCACCAATATTTTAGGGTCTACAACATTACCCTTTGACTTAGACATCTTTCCACCTTCAAGCAACAACCATCCATGTCCGTAAACCTGCTTTGGCAATGGCAAATCAAGCGCCATCAGCATTGCGGGCCATATTATAGTATGAAAACGGACAATTTCCTTTCCCACAAGGTGAACATCTGCTGGCCAGTATTTATTAAAGTCGGACGCATCCTCAGTAAGGTACCCCATAGCAGAAATATAGTTTGATAATGCATCTATCCACACATATACTACGTGCTTTGAATCAAAATCAACAGGAACTCCCCATTTGAAGGTAGTTCTTGAAACTGCAATATCTTCTAGACCAGGTCTTAGGAAGTTATTGAGCATTTCATTTTGTCTTGATACTGGCTGAATGAATTCGGGATTTTCTTCTATATGCTTAATAAGTCTATCCTGATACTTTGAAAGCTTAAAGAAGTAGCTTTCCTCCTTGGTCAGCTCAACCTCACGACCACAGTCAGGACATTTTCCGTCTACTAGCTGTGTTTTTGTCCAGAAAGACTCACAAGGCGTGCAGTACCACCCCTCATATTCACTCTTGTATATGTCACCCTTATCGTAGAGTGTTTTAAAAATCTTCTGAACAACAGCCTTATGCTGCTCATCAGTAGTTCTTATAAACTTATCGTTGGTAATCTTCATAAGCTGCCATAGTTCTTTGATACCACCAACTATTTCATCAACATACTGCTTTGGAGTAATTCCCTTTTCCTCAGCCTTTCTCTGAATCTTTTGACCATGCTCATCTGTACCGGTTAGAAACATAACATCAAAGCCTTTAAGCCTCTTATAACGAGATACGGCATCGGCTGCAACGGTAGTATATGAATGCCCTATATGGAGCTTGCCACTTGGGTAATATATAGGTGTTGTAATGTAGTACGTTTTCTTTGACATGTATATTCTTCCTTTCAAGTTTTAAATACCACTGTGCCTCATTAATTTATTACCCTATTATTGGGAAATTTAAGCTTCATAATGGTATGGCACTTTCAAAATATTATCTCCTTATAACTATACAGATTTGACAATATTTTTTCAAGGCAAACATTTATATATTCATGAATATTCGTTGATATTTCATCAATAAGATTGACAGCACAAGGATATAAAAATATATTTATATTAATGCACTATATGACTAAAGAGGTTAGAGAAATGAGTAAATTTTCGTATGCCTTTAGGTACTTGCGGCAGTATAATAAATACTATGTGCCGGTAATTAAGCAAAGAGTTGCCGAGTATGGTATTCAGGCACAGGAAATAAGGGCGCGCAGCCAAAAGGCTTGTGCAGCAAATGCATTGGATGGTATGAATAAAGCAGGCCTTATATATTCGCTCTGTGCTCTCTACCCTGGTGTAGATGCACAATTATTGGCCCAGGTAAGCTTTTGTTACCAGGCTTTATTGGAATACCTAACCCAGATTTGTAAAAGCACCTCCAATAATACAGAGGCTTTTATTAGGCTAATTTTTGACTCACTTAAGTATGCAGCTAACCTTGATATGAATAAGCCTTACCCGTACTTTACCTTTTATCCTACTAAGGATGATAACGGCTACCTCAATTTCTTGGTTGATAGATGCAGAAGGTCTTTTCTTTTGCTACCCTCCTTCCACTTAATCGAGAATGCTATGAAAAACTTTCAAACCAAGTATTGTGAGTTAGCTGTCACCATGTATTCCGAATCCTCCCAATCAAATGAGGAAAAGCTAAATGCTGTTTTAGAGAGTAATCCCAATGATTTCGATGAATTATCAAATTGGGAATACCTTGTGGCCTCTGACTCATCACTTACAATGCATATGCTCCTGGCAATTGCAACAATTCCAGACATTGATAGTAGTTACGCACAAAAAATTGAACAACAGTTTTTTCCCTGGATAAGTGGACTTCAAAGAATGCTTAGCAGCTATGAAAACTATTGCAAAGATATGCTTTCAAAAGAATTAGAGTTTTTGTATGATTATCTAACAATAAAAGAATGTGAAAACAAGATATCGGCCTTTATAGAAAAGCAGAGACGTTTTGGAGTATATAAGGACCAGTTCTATAATACAGTAGCAACTCTGCTATTTTCAATTTACCTATCTTCACCATCTGTAAAAAGCGGAATGAGTAGTATAACTACAAAGAGGCTATTGCAGTTATGTGAAAAGAATATGCTTTTTTATTTTTGGATTATTCGCTTATCCAAAAATAAACTTGCAAGCCCATACTGATGCGA
Organism: Bacillota bacterium; assembly: GCA_023439045.1. Classification (GTDB taxonomy): domain Bacteria; phylum Bacillota; class Clostridia; order Acetivibrionales; family DSM-1351; genus Ruminiclostridium. The sequence goes on from JAEXOY010000042.1 coordinate 66,815, forward strand.
TAATACTTATTAAATCTGCTATCAGTGCAGCTCCTAAAGTATATCTGATTTTTTTTATTCCTACCGCACCATAGTATACAGTCAAAGTATAGAATATAGTTTCGGTTGAACCCATCATCACAGCAGCAATCCTCCCCTGCTGCGAATCGGGTCCAAATGCCTTGATTATTTCGGTTACAAATGCGAAGGACGCACTCCCGGAGATAGGACGCAGTATGCCCAAGGGGGCAACTTCAGCTGGTATCTGCAATAACTGAATAGCCGGTTTTAACATGCTTATAAATATATCAAGGGCACCCGAGGCCTTAAATACTGAAACCGCCACTAGCAAGCCTACTAGTGACGGCAATATCTTGACAACTGTGTAAAACCCCTCCTTTGCACCTTCAACAAAAACATCGAAAGCCTTGACCTTATTGAGCAAGGCAGTGAATAGTATAACTATAAAAATGGCTGGTACTGCAAAGTCGGACAGGAAGCTTATTATCTTCATATGTAAATTATCCTCACTTTTTCCATAATGGCCACCCCAAAATTTTTGTAGCGATAACTCCCGCAATGGTTGCACAAATTGAAGCAATCCATATACAAACGATGATCTCGGTAGGTTTTGTGGACCCTGCTGATGTTCTCAATGCAATAATGCTTGCCGGAACCAATTGAATAGCAGCTGTATTTAATACCAGAAACATGCACATAGAATTAGATGCTGTTTCTCTTTCTTTGTTTAATCGTTGGAGTTCCCCCATTGCTTTAATACCAAGCGGAGTTGCAGCATTCCCTAGCCCTAAAAAGTTTGCTACAAGGTTCATAACTATTGCTCCCATAGCAGGGTCGTCCTTAGGTATCTCTGGGAATAAAAACCTCATGACAGGTTGAACAAATCTACTTATTGCTTTTATCATGCCGCCCTTTTCAGCTATTTTCATCAAACCTGTCCAAAGGCACATGACACCTGTCAAGCCAATACAAACTGTTACAGCAGCTTGGCTACTTTCTATAGCAGCTTTTGTTACAACGTCCATTCTACCGGTAAGTATGCCAACAATAAAGCCAATAGCAAGCATTCCAATCCAGATATAGTTAAGCATAGATATACTCTTTTTTATTGAATGCTTGTATTATATATGCTTATCCACCTATAATTATTACCCTGCCCGCCCATATATCCACTTATATATGCTGTTATATAACTGGAAACACTATATCATGTCATGAAATTTTGCATACTTTTTATTTAATAATGTCGAATTGTACTGCTATATTTTTTATAATAATGGTGTCGATATATGCATTATGTCACCTGTTTTTCCAGTATTATTTTAGCATTTATCCCATAATAGTTTTTATTCAAACTTTTTTAACATAATTGTAATATTAAAATAAATTTTTTTTAGAATTTTTCTACACCTATAAAACGCTTGAATTTAGCGTGTTTTAAGGTTTTTACTTTGTGTACAAAGCACATTAATATATAGTTTTAATTGTTGACGTATATTGAAATTTATGGTATTATAATTCCGAAGTTTGTCGAATTATAGAGTGCGTAAAAGGGGGATATAATTTATGAAATCCACAGGTATTGTAAGAAAAGTTGATGAGTTGGGAAGAGTTGTGCTTCCAATAGAACTGCGCAGAACTTTGGATATTGCTGAGAAGGATGCTTTAGAGATCTATGTTGATGGATCAACTATCATATTAAAGAAGTATGAACCAGCATGCATCTTCTGTGCAAATGCAAAGGATGTTTCAGTTTACAAGGGTAAGAATATCTGCCCAGAGTGTCTTAACGAGTTAAGAAAGTAATTTGTTTAACTCTAAAAAGAACCTCATTGAGGTTCTTTTTGTTTGCCCATTTTTTATTTTTTCATAACCTGGTTGTATACGTCCCTTTTATTTAGTCCCCTATCCTCAGCCACTTTTTTAATAGCGTCTTTCTTAGTCATGCCTTCATCTACATACATTTGAACGTGCTGCTCTATAGGGATATCTAGGTATACTTCCTGCTCACTTTTTTGTATGCGTTCTTCGTCTTCGCCCTCTAAAATTACAACAAACTCACCCTTGGGGGGAGTTTCATCATATTTTGCAATTGCTTCACTTATAGTACACCTCACTACTTCCTCGTACCTCTTGGTCAACTCTCTTGCAAGTGCAATACGCCTATCTCCAAAAGCACTATATAAGTCCTTTAGTGTGTAAGTAAGCTTGTGTGGTGCCTCATAAAAGATAATAGTTCGAACTTCATTTTTTAGCTGCTTGAGTTTTTCCTGACGAGCCCTCTTATTCATGGGTAAGAAGCCTTCAAACACGAACCTCCCAGTAGGTAGTCCGGATATTACCAATCCAGTAATAGCTGCCACGGGGCCAGGAATCATGGTGGCAGTAATGCCATTTTCAATAGCTAGACGAACCATATCTTCCCCAGGATCAGATATTCCGGGACTCCCAGCATCTGATACCAGTGCTATATTCTTACCCTCTTTGAGCTGCTGAATAAGATAGTTGCCCTTTACTATCTTATTGTGCTCATAATAGCTAACAAGAGGTTTTTTTATTTCAAAGTGATTTAATAGCTTTATTGTATGTCTTGTATCCTCAGCTGCCACTAAATCCACTTCTTTCAATGTTCTAATGGCCCTGTAGGTTATATCCTCTAAATTACCTATAGGGGTTGCAACCAGATACAGAATACCCTTTTTATTAGCCTCACCTTGTACACCAGCAGCGCTCTTATTAGCCTCACTTTGTATACCGACTGCGCTTTTATTAGCCTCACCTTGTATACCAGCAGCGCTTTTATTTACTTCAGCTTGCATACCGTTTTCATTATCACTCAATTTTTTGCATTCCCTTCTCTTTACCGTATATTTTATATATCTCATCGGTGTATTCACCATTATCATCGTAAACATAGAGGGGATCCATCACCTTAAGCTCCCGTCCGCCTCCCCTGGTACCCTTTATGAGTATCATATTGGGCTTTTTATATGGCTTGGGATGTACAAAACGTATATATTTGGGCTCAATTCCATATTGCCTCATGGCACACACTATATCAACCAAACGCTCCGGTCTATGTACCATCGCTAGTTGACCTCCTGGTACAAGTAAATCTCCTGCTGCGGCAACAATATCCTCCAAGCTGCACAGCACCTCATGCCGTGAAATGGTCTTGCTGTCCAACGCATTTAGCAAGCCGCCGCCCTTATTTGTGTACGGTGGATTGGTTACTACTACGTCAAAGCTAGCCTTCTTGAAGTATTGCCCATACTTCTTGATATCACCTTGTATTATGGATAATCTATCTGATAAATTATTCATTTCTACACTTCTAGACGCCATTTGGGCCATTTGTGGCTGTACCTCAAGGCCAATTATGCTAGAAGCCTTTGATTTAGCACTTAGCAGTATAGGGATAATACCTGTTCCCGTACCAACGTCCAATACCCTTGCATTTTTCTTGACATCGCAAAAATCGGATAACAGAACAGCATCTACTCCAAAGCAGAACGAGGTTGTATCCTGAATAATCTTAAGGCCATTTAGCTGTAAATCATCTATTCTTTCGTTCTCATTTATCTCAATCAAAAACATATTCACCTTTCATGATTACAAGAAAATTTACTTCGCAAATCCGTTCAGTGCTTATTTTACTATTTTTATCTTGCTCAGCGAATATAGAAATTTATTCTTCTGGGATTTTCTAGTGTAAACATTCAATCTCAGCATTACCAACACTTCTGTAACACTCTAAAACTTATAAATTCCTATATTATGAAAAAAGGCCAAACAAAGGTTTCCCCTCATCTGGCCTCACACCCTAGAATTTATGCTTGTTGTGGAGCATCAACTGGGCATACGTTTGCACAAGCACCACATTCGATGCATGCATCAGCATCAATTACATAAATGCTGTCTCCAGCTGAAATACAAGATACTGGACATTCTGATTCACATGCACCACAGCTGATACAAGCGTCATTAATAACATAAGCCATTTTAATCACACCTCCTAAGAATTAACATGCTTTCGCAGTTTACCGTTATCATTTTACCACCTATTATCTATTTTTTCAATTGCATTTTACCTTAATCCAAAAGCTGTTTTAGGGCTTCTAAATCAACATCATTGTCATTTCTAACCTGAACATTTTTTATTATCTTGATTTCATCATATTTGTATACTCTCAGTTCTGTTTCTTTTCCAAGATCCAGTTTAATCTTGAGAAGTTCCTTGAGTAGGTTTACTTCTGCAACAACTCCCTGTCCCTCTGGAGTCTCAACAATGGCCCCAACATTGGGCATTCTAGAAAGCAAATCCTCATATGCATCCTGCTCGTACTTCAGGCAGCACATAAGCCTCCCACAGGTACCTGAAATCTTGGTAGGATTAAGTGAGAGCGATTGCTCCTTTGCCATCTTGATAGATACCGGCTGAAATTCCCCTAAAAATGACTTACAGCACAATACTCTACCGCATATACCAATGCCACCCATCATTTTGGACTCATCTCTGACACCAATCTGCCTGAGCTCAATTCTGGTTTTGAAAATTGCAGCTAAATCCTTTACTAGCTCTCTAAAGTCTACACGCCCGTCAGCTGTAAAGTAAAATAAAACCTTGTTATTATCAAAGGTATACTCGACATCAATAAGCTTCATATCAAGCTTGTGAGCTTCTATCTTCTGGAGACAAATATCAAAGGCCTCTTTTTCCTTTGTCTCATTTTCCTTTGCATGCTTTAAATCTTCTTCCGTTGCTATTCTTATAACCTTCTTTAGGGGTGCCACTATTTCATCCTCGGGCACTTCTCTGTTTGGTACTACCACTAGTCCAAACTCAACTCCCCTAGCAGTTTCAACAATTACATTCTGGTTTAAATCTATTTCCAACTCACCGGGATCAAAGTAATATATTTTTCCGGCGCTTTTGAATCTAACCCCAACTACCTTTACCATTTAATATAATCCTTTCTATCTAAACCATATAACTACATTTATTTATTTCTCAGTTTGCCTAGCTGTATCAGTAGAACTTCTACTGCCAACTGTGCATTTGCATTATAACTAATTGCCTCTGCCGTATCCCATACACTCTTTATGCATTTGCTGAGTGCTGACTGCTTTACACCGACATTACATATAATCATATCTTTTTTATCAGAATTAATCAATATACTAATATTTGCAGTTTTCATATAAATTAACAAGTCTCTTAAGTATAAAAGCACAATTTGGAGCATAAATTGTAGCTTATCGGTATTTTCTTCAAAGAGTTTTGCTACCTCAATGATATTCTCCCCAGATGAGGAAATAAGGCTTGAAATTGCCCCAACAACCCTATCCCTAAGTTCCAATAGCTGGGGGGACTCTGCTAAATCCAGAGCGGTACCAATCACCCCATCGGCATAGCTAATAATAAAGTCCCTGTCGGCAAATCCATATTTATCATCGAGAATACCCTCTATCTCTCTATCGGCAAGCTTGGAAAACTGTATCTTCTGACACCTTGAACGAATTGTAGGTGCTAACGCGCTAGCCGAATGTGCTGTTAATATAAACACTACATAGCCGGGCGGCTCCTCTAATGACTTTAGTAATGCATTTTGGGCTTGCAGCGTCATTTTATCGGCATCATTTATAATAATTATTTTATAGTTGGAGTATAGGGGTCTGATTACAATGTCCTTTGTAATCTTTCGAATATCCTCTACTCCAATACTCTTACCTTCACTAATAATTTCCTGAAAATCCGGATTTGATTGCTCAGAAAACAGCAGACATGCCTTGCAGATACCACACGGAAAGTCCTTCCCCTCACACATCAACATTTTTGAAAAGGATAAGGCTGTCTCACGTTTTCCAATCCCATCTGGTCCCTCAAATATATAGGCATGTCCTACAGTATTATTGGTTATAGTCAAAGTCAATTTATCAAGTATATTTTTATGTCCAAGTAAATTATTAATCATAAGAATAAGTCCATAATCAAGCCTCTAATATCATCAAGCTTTTGCAATATTTTAATATTATCACTTTCAGCCTTAAGTACCTCGTTTGTAAGTTCTATCAGTTCCTCATTTATCTTTTTAATTACAGCAAACACCCTATGTCTGCCCCTACGATCAAGAAAATTTCTCTTGTTAAATGAATGAGAATTGCTCACGGCCTCGTCTAAAAATTCAGAAATCAGCTGCTTATATATCTTTAGGTCTCTGATATCAGCCTTCTTCCCAAGCTTTTCACCTTGACTCTGAATTTTATCCACCAGAACCTTAATTCTTTCCTGGTAGCTAACATTCTCCATCTTTTTTAAAGATGCAGAAAAGGATGCATCCCTTTCATTTCTAACCATTCGATCATCTCTGCCCATCATAGCAGATATAGCCGTAGGGTTTTTGGGTGCTTCATTAATCTTCATATATTTCCCTCACTTATGAGCGGTCTATATCTTGTGAAAACGTTCCACATCAACAACAAAAACCGTTGCACCGCCAACTAAAACCTCAACAGGGTAAGGCATATACATACCATTCATGCCATTCATTCCGTTTGGTGATACTGGTGTATTGATTACCTGTTTCCTACTCTTTGATTTCTTTTCAATAATGCTCATTACCTCGTCCAGTTTTTCCTCATCTACACCTACGAGCAAAGTAGTATTTCCTGCTTTTAAGAAGCCTCCTGAAGAACACATCTTAGTGACACTAAAGCCATGTTTATTGAGCTCCTCCATTACCTTGTGCCCATCCTCATCATGCACAATAGCAAAAACTAGTTTCATCAACATACCTCCCATTACATTTATATTTTAATTTAATAACCTTCAATAATGCCTATTAGGTACTCTTTTATCTCAAGAGCTATTTCTTCAACTGTTTTTTTAGCATTAATAGTCTTAATTCTTTCGGGGTATAAAACGCTCAATTTCTTGTAGCCTTCATATACACTCTTGTGAAAATCAAGCTTTTCCTGCTCAATGCGATCTGCTTCGGTAGCAGACACACGCCTTTTCAAGGCAATCTCTACATCTATGTCTAAAAAAAATGTAATATCCGGTACAACTCCATCAACTGCTATTCTATTGATGTCTGCAACTGCCATCAGGTCAATATTTCTTCCAAACCCTTGATATGCATAGCTAGAGTCAACAAACCTGTCACAAATTACTACCTTTCCTGCTTCAAGTGAGGGCTTAATAAGTTGCGAAACATGTTGTGCCCTAGATGCAGCATATAAAATCAATTCAGTAATAGGTTTAATATCTGTATTTTCTTTGTCCAAAACTAAATCTCTGATTTTCTCGCTTATATGCGTTCCGCCCGGTTCTCTCGTCAAAACAACTTCATATCCCCGGTCCTCTAGGTATTGTTTCATAAGCTTAATTTGAGTGGACTTGCCAGATCCATCCGTGCCTTCTACTGTAATGAATAAACCGCTGCTCATTTTTAGCACTCCTTTGTAAAAAAGCTATGTATATGATTTGTTGTTTATATTATAACAATAAACTGTTCAGCTAACAACCAAAACACATCCGTCAGTTACTCCAATAACATTACCACCAGCATCAATTATATTTTTGAGGTATTCAACAGTATCCTCCTCAAATACTTCTCCTGGGTAAATAACCGGTATACCTGGAGGATATGGTGTAATAGCACTAGCACATATTCTTCCACATGAGTTGCGCAGACTTATAGTTTCCTTTTTTGCATAATATGTTTCACTAGGGGTCATTGATACCCTTGGAATGCGCAGTGTTACTATTTTTTGCTTTTTCAATGGCATATTATACCTACCCTGCCTATCAATTTCCTTCATAGCGGTATACAGCTTCGAAAATGATATCACATCATCTGCTATAGTTGAAATAAGTACTATGTTCTGGTAATCAGACATCTCTATATAAGTATTAAAGCTTTTGCGCAGCACCTTTTCCGCTTCATACCCTGTAAGACCTGAGCTTCTGGTGTTTATAACCAATCTTGTTATATCATTTTCTATACCCCTTGGCAGCGCATCCTGTGTTAGAGCACATAATGAGGTATTTGAGTGCAAATCATTTATAAATATAGTAATGTTTGCAACTAGGTTATCCAGCCTTGGTCCACCCTCTTTTTGCATTATTTCTCTGGCAATATCCAAAAAAGCCATCAATATATATGAAGGACTTGATGTTTGAAGCATTGCTAAGTTAAAGCTAAGTTTCTCTATATCAATCCTTGGTCCCCGCACATGTAAATATGCGCTCTGGGTAAGGGCAGGCAACGTCTTATGCGCGCTTTGAATACATATATCTGCACCAAGCCTTATTGAGCTTTGAGGTAACTGCTCACAGAAGCCCAGATGAGCACCATGTGCCTCATCTACTATTAAAACCTTACCTTTTGAGTGAACTAAATTACTTATTTGCTCAATGTCACAACATATTCCATAGTAATTGGGACGAGTAAGAAAAACAGCCTTTGCCTCAGGATATTTGTCTAAAACACTCTTTATATCATTGATACTTACCTCAGCAGATATTGAAAAGTTTTCATCAAACCTTGGTTGAATAAATACAGGACGGGCACCGGACAGAATGAGGGCAGCTAAAAAGGATTTATGAGCATCTCTTGATACCAGCACAACATCATCTCTCTGGCACACGCTCAGCAGCGCTGCTTGGACGCCGCACGTTGAGCCGTTTACAAGGAAAAATGTGTGCTCAGCTCCAAAGGCTTGCGCCGCGAGCTGCTGAGCGTCGCGAATTATCCCTTCGGGGCAATGTAAATTGTCACTGCCATATATCTCAGTTATATCAAGCTTTAATATATCTTGAGTGAGCTCATAAGGAATTCCCTTTGACAGCTTATGTCCAGGCATATGAAAAATATTGGCCTTCTTTTCTGAATACTTTTTCAAGTAATTATAAATGGGTAGATTATAGCTGTTTATAAACAATCCCCTCCAGTCAACATTATTTTAGCACATACGTTTAAAAAAGGCACCGAGAATAAATTATCCGGCACCTTTTTTTGAATTCCAACTAGGTCGCAGCAACAGCTACTTGATATATTGTATGCTAGTATTCTAGCTATTATTACATTATGAAATATAGCTTAGCTTCATTATAGATATAGCTTAACTTCTTTATGAAATAGATAACTAATTTATAGACTTAGCTTAACTTCTATGAAAGAGCTTATCTACTTTATAGATTTAGCTTAACTTCTATGAAAGAGCTTATCTTCTTTATAGACTTAGCTTAACTTCTATGAAAGAGCTTATCTACTTTATAGATTTAGCTTAACTACTTTGTCCTCTCCTGATTAAATGTACTGGCAGAAAGTCAAGTGCCTTATTTAGCCTCTTGGCTAATAGTACACCGACAATGCACTTTATTATATCGCCAGGGATAAATATTGCAAAGCAACTCCACAATAATGCCTTTACTCCTATAGGATTGGATATAGCATAGTTTGATATAACATAAAAGTATACCAGCCCTACTGCATATGCTGTAAGCACTCCCAAAAAGCTTACGAGAAGCATTTGCATGATTGCTAGTTCCTTCATACGCTCAGTAATATAACCTATAATAAATGCAGCTAGGGCAAATCCAATCAGATATCCAAATGTAGGGTGTAAGACATAATTGATACCCCCTCCTGCCGCAAATACAGGAATGCCACTTAGTCCAATAGCTATGTACACCAAAACGGATATTAATGCTCTTTTAGAGCCCAATAAAAAGCCCGCAAGTACTACAAACAGTACCTGAAACGTAAACGGTGCGATACCAAAGGGTATTTTTATAAACGCCCCAACAGCAATTAATGCTGCAAATAGTCCGCATAAAATTATAGACCTTGTGTTAACTTTTCTCATAATTACCTTCCAATCATTGTTTCTTTTTTTAAGCCATTACTATATGCTTACTCCCATTTTAATCCTTAACTCTTCACTCAAACCTATTTCCACAATTAACCTATTTCTATATAAATATAATATACAAAAAAGGTATTGTCAACTCAATAATTAATATTGGTTGACAATACCTCAGCACCCTTACACACGAAAAGGAGCCGCTCACTAACTTTTATATTAGTACACAGCCCCTCTTATAATTACTACTATATAAATATCACTACTATATAAATATAACTACCATATAGTATTGCTACCATATAAATATTACTACCATATAAAATTGCTACCATATAGTATTGCTACCATATAGTATTACTACCATATAATATTACTACTATATTACTACCCTATGATATTACTACTTAATATATAATTAATATATCTTTTACTTTCTAGCTACCCCAGTCTTTCTTGCAGCTTCAGCAACCGCTGCAGCAACTTCCTTAGCTACTCTTGGATCGAATGGAGCTGGAATTACGTAATCAGCTTTAACTTCGTCATCTGTAATAAGGCCAGCTATAGCATAAGCAGCAGCAATCTTCATTTCATCATTAATTTCTCTTGCTCCTACATCAAAAGTACCTCTAAATATACCTGGGAATGCAAGAACGTTATTTACCTGGTTTGGATAGTCTGAACGGCCTGTACCAACAACAGCAGCACCAGCTTCAAGGGCTTCTTCAGGCATAATTTCTGGAGTTGGGTTAGCCTGTGCAAAAACTATAGGATCCTTTGCCATTGACTGAACCATTTCCTTTGTCAATGTATTTGCAGCTGAAACACCGATAAATACGTCAGCTCCAACCATAGCATCCTTCAATGTTCCCTTCTTTCCTTCAAGGTTAGTGATCTTAGCCATCTGTTCCTTGATTGGATTGAGGTTTTCTCTTCCTTCATATATGATACCCTTTGTGTCACAAAGAATAACTTTTCTTAAGCCCATTGAGAAAAGAAGCTTTGTAATAGCTATTGCTGCTGCGCCAGCACCATTAACCACTATTGAAATATCTTCCATCTTCTTGTTTACAACCTTTAATGCATTTATGAGTCCTGCAGCAGTAACTATTGCAGTACCATGCTGGTCATCGTGGAATATTGGAATATCTGTTTCCTTCTTGAGTCTTTCTTCTATTTCAAAACATCTTGGAGCAGCGATATCTTCTAAATTAACGCCACCGAAGCTGCCTGACAATAACTTAACTGTTTCGACGATAGTGTCAACGTCCTTTGACTTAATACAGAGTGGGAATGCATCTACATCACCGAAAGTCTTAAATAAGCAGCACTTTCCTTCCATAACTGGCATACCAGCTTCTGGTCCTATATCTCCTAAACCAAGTACTGCAGTACCATCAGTGATAACTGCTACTAAGTTGTGTCTTCTTGTGTATTTGTAAGAGTTTTCTACATCCTTCTGAATTTCAAGACATGGTTGAGCAACTCCTGGTGAGTATGCTAATGATAGATCTCTCTTATCCTTTAATGGTGCCTTACAGATTACTTCAATTTTACCTGACCACTCTTCGTGAGCCTTTAATGAATCTTCATAAATAGTACCCATTATTTTTATTCCCCCAAACTTTATTTGTTTTTCATATTACTATGCCAAAACCTTTATTTCAATATAATTTTATACTATTGTGAAATGTTTCACAACTAATTTAATAAAAAAACATAAATTCGGCACAACTGATAAAAACCGCATTGTATTCTTTAAAAAATTTGTACATAAACACAATATACAGCGCGCATATGCTCGCTGTATATTATAGCCCAAATATTAAATGTCTTTTACTTCTTCAAGAATATTCTTGATTTGTTCAGCTGAATTTCTCAATAACTTCATTTCTTCATCTGTTACCTTCAATTCAAGAACCCTATCTGCACCGTTTGCACCAACTATTGTCGGTACGTTAATAGTAACATCCTCGATACCATACTGTCCCTGCAATACTGTACCAACAGGCATTATAGTCTTGTAATCCTTAAGAATTGATTCACAAATTCTGTTTATTGAAAGAGCTATACCGTAGTAAGTTGCTCCCTTATTCTTTATAATTGTTGCACCAGCTGACTTAACTTCAGCGAAAAGAGCTTCCTTATCAATTGTTATGTCATTAGCTTTGCAATATTCATCAAACTGTACACCAGCAACGTGTGTAGCACTCCATAATGGAAGCTGTGAGTCACCATGTTCTCCAATGATGTAACCGTGAACGTTAGCAACGTCTACATTTAATGCTTTGCTCAAATGTGTTCTGAATCTTGCACTGTCAAGAACTGTTCCTGAGCTTATTATCTTATTTGCTGGAAGTCCTGTCCACTTGCGAATCATATATGCCAAAACATCAACAGGGTTTGATACGCAAAGGATTACTCCTCCATTGTAGTGTTCCATCATGCTTGCAACTATACCCTTCATGATAGAAGTGTTCTTCTTTGCAAGATCAAGACGTGTTTCTCCTGGCTTTCTATTAGCGCCAGCTGTAATAACAATTACATCACAATCCTTGATATCAGAATATTCTCCTGAATATACTTTCATGTGTCCAACAAATGATAAACCATGGCTGATATCAAGTGCCTCACCATAAGCTTTTTCCTTATTTACATCGATCAATACTAATTCAGATACTAAATTATTTATTGACATGGCATAAGCTGCAGAAGCTCCTACAAAACCAGCGCCTATTATCGCTATTTTACTTCCCATACAAAAATCCCTCCAATTTTTTCACAATTGTTTCGATTTTAACACATTTAGTTTTTTCATACAAACATTGAAAATTACCGATTTTTGGAATAATAATTCGTTCTACCCCTGTCTATGCATAATACGTTGATATTAGTTCAAAAATCGCTGTTTTAGTGGTCGGTTTGGTTTGATTGTATACAAAGTTCGAAACAATTGATAATTTATTGTCAATCATTTTTGAGCTCTAAAACAACTACAGCCAAGGCTTTACGCCTTGGCTGTAGGAATATTTCTTTCATAGATTATCCGGAGTCCTTCTAAGGTTAGAGTGCTATCAATGGTTTGTATTGTTGTTGATTCCTCTGCAATGAGCCTTGATAACCCCCCTGTAGCAATCACCTTTATGTTTTCTTCCTGCATTTCAACCTTCATTCTGTTTACTATATTGTCAACTTGTCCAGCATAACCATAGATTATGCCAGATTGCATACTTGCAACTGTATTCTTGCCAATTACACATTCAGGTTTAGCAAGATCTATTCTTGGCAGCTTAGCTGTTTTCTGAAAGAGCGCCTCTAAGCTAATCTTTATCCCTGGACAAATAACCAACCCCAGATACTCACCAATCGACGAAATAGCACAGAACGTGGTAGCCGTGCCCATATCAACTATTATTAGCGGACCCCCATAGATTTCAAAGCCAGCTACCGCATTGACAATTGTATCAGCCCCTACTTCCTTGGGATTATGACACTTTACGTTGATGCCTGTCTTGGTACCCGGTCCAACAACAAGTGGGTCTAAACTAAAGTATTTGCGTATGGCATGCTCTAGAGAATACATTATTGGGGGCACAACAGATGCAATTACAACGGCTTTAACTTGGTGTACGTCCAATTGAGCATGATTAAATAGATTAACCATAAGCATGCCCAACTCATCTGCGGTACGTTCCTTTTCTGTACCAAGCCTCCAATTTGCAAGTAGTCTCTTATCCTTATAGACACCTACTACAATATGAGTATTACCGACGTCTAGCACCAATAACATTATTTACCCTCCACTAATGAGATAAAGTAATATAATACCTATATTCCTAACCTTATACTTCTTATTTCTTTTATCTCAAGGTCTATTTCCTTTTCAATTCTCACAATATCAGTCTTTATGTCCTCCAAAGTCTCCTCCGGCTTTGGTCTAGGAGTTCTTGTGTGCTGTCTGTAAGGTTCTCTACCTTCACGACCTTCCCTAGAATCCCTCTGTTCTCTAGGCTCACGAGGCTCCCTATAGTTCTTCTGGTACTGCCCTTCTCTATGATCTCTATGTTGAGAATTGCGGTTTTCTCTCTGGTTATAATCCCGATTTTGTCCATCCCTTTGCTGTGCATGAATAGAGTCTCTTTCACCACTTGCTTTGGAACTATCATTGTGGTTATGATTTCTGTAATTGTTTTTACTTACGTCTCTAGATGCATTTTCCCGCACAATATTGTCCCTTGTACCCTGTCCATTAGATGCTGCATCACGCCCAGAGGCTCCATGAACATTGTTCCTCTCCCTCTGGTTTTCGCGTTGACTTTCCCTATTGGTATTGTCTCTAGGATGAGCATTCTCCCTTGGGCTAGTGTTTTCTTTTGGATTAGTATTATTCCTTGGAATATCGTTTTTCTTTACCACTCACATTTCCTCCTGAATGCCTAATACTCGGCTTTTTTACGAAAGTTCTAAACGTTCTATTCTAAAGGTATCCCATAATTCCGCGAATCTGTATCTCTCCTGCAGTTACTTCACGGACGTGTCCATCACTACATTTTACAATAAGCCTACCATCATTTGCAATATTATTGGCAATACCTGTATATTCTTCCCCCCTAAATGAGAGCTTTATATGACTTCCTAGAGTAACAGAGTACTTTCTCCAATCATCAAGTATTACTTCATTTTGACCATTGAGAAGTTGATTATAAGTATTATCAAGATGTCTGAGAATATTATTAAAAACCAATGCTCTAGAGACCCTACCCCCAGTTTCCATCCTCAGGGATATTGCCTTTTGCTCCAACTCCCCGGTAAAGCTATCCTTTGGCTGATTAACATTTATTCCAATACCTAGTACTATATGGTTGACATGTCCTGGTTCAGCACTAAGCTCTGTCAAGATTCCACCTAACTTCTTCCCACTAAGTATTATATCATTTGGCCATTTAATTCCGCAAACTATTCCCAGTGTATCTTCTATAGCTTCTACTACAGCAACTGATGCTGCAAGAGTAATGACCTGCATACTCTCAGGTTCAATGTTGGGTCTCAGAATACAAGAAAACCATATTCCGTCAGAATTGTAAGAGCACCATTCTCTCCCTAGTCGTCCTCTTCCTAGAGACTGTCGCTCAGCTATTACAATTGTGCCATCAGGACACCCCTCGTTAGCAAGCTTTTTTGCATAATTATTTGTAGAATCAATTTCATAAAAATGTACAATTTTGCTGCCAAACAGTCCGTTCCTATCGCGTATAATCTGCGACTCATCTAGAACATCAGCGGCTTCTATAAGCCTATACCCCTTTTTGGAGGAGGATTCTATTTGATAGCCTCTCTGTCGTAACTCATTTATGTGCTTCCAAACAGCGGTTCTAGAAACGCCAAGCTCTCGACTTATCTGTTCTCCTGAGATATACTGCTCACTTTTGAGAAGTTGGGATAATATAACCTTTTCCACTGTCAAAAAAATTCCTTCCTGCATTATAAACTACAACAAACCTTATCCATATCAGGCCTTTTAATGCAATATACCCTATTCCTTGCATCTCTGAAAATTGTATTGGGGCCTTGGTGTTCTATTTTTTCAACGCATCCAAACTCATGAAGTCTATCGAGAAGACTATAAAGCATACAATCCTCTAACTCCTCATTCTTTTCTCTAAGGGTCTCAATAACATTGTTTATGTACAGCTGCTCTGAATTTGCATAGATAACAGGAGAGTCCATTCTCTTGTCCAATACTTTGGCTTCTCCCTGTAGTATAGTGGTAGTTACGAGACATTCCGGCAGTCTATACGTACCAAAAGTATACTTTTCTAATGGTATTATTGAACTATAATACAAATCCATAGATTGGGAATCACAATTTAGCGCATCATAAATAAACTTGTCTGCTGCAAAGCAATACTTATTTAGTACCTGCAGCTTCAAACAGGTGTAGTTACTATCTCTGTACTTGTCCATATCGTCCTTTGGATTTAAAAGGGCGGAGAAACAGAGCTTTTCTACACCTTCCATCATAACTTTCTTGTCATGAAAGGAAGAAAGCTTCATACCACAATCAAGGATATCGTCAACATCTTCTGTCTTAACAAAATAATATACCTCGGGCATTTTAATCCCCCACAACATTGCTTTTGGTACTATTATATAACAAAATTACTCTATGCTATAGTGGTATATAAAATTTTTCTATAAATTTCCCCTGTTTATATAGATTTCCTACAACACTCCCTTTACCATGTTTTGCTTATTAGGTACATCTGACTTAAGTATACTCTGGGTTAATAAATCTACTGCATCTTGCTGGTTTTTGAATTTTGTAATTAAAGAAATTGCAGAATCAAAATCTTCATACAATAATACTATAAGGTCATTTGGCAAAGCATCCAGCATTGCTTTTTCCAAAGCCACAATTTCACTCAATACAACCTCTACATCTTGAGGGTCCATGCCACCATTGAGCATCTCCTCCTTCATAATTGCTGCTACTTCTCCTGGTTTTCTTCCTCTTAGGTCGACGTCCTCTTTGATATATACCCTATCAAAAGACTTAGCACATAAAAGAGCTACTTCTCTTATATTACTATCCAATCTATCCCCAGGCATGCCAACTACTCCTACCAGACGCTTAGGCTTGAGCTTTTGAATATATTTAATAACTGCACTATATCCAGCGATATTATGGCTATAGTCAACCATTATTTTAAAGCTACCAACATCAAAGATATTAAAGCGTCCGGGGTTAGTAATTGCGTCCGGTTTAAATGTGGATAATCCCCTTCTAATATTTTCACAACTTATTGATAGACCAATTAGTGCAGATATAGCTGCAAGAGAATTCTCTATATTGCATTCAATTAAACCGTCCATTGTAATAGGTATATCCTCTAGCGCCATAAGGGGCGTCCGCTTTGACCCCCTCGAAATCCAGATATAATTATCTTTTACGTATACCGCTATGTTGTCATGTTGCTTCAAGTGCCTTTTTATAAGGGCATTTGAACCACTTCTGGCAAACAGTATAGCTTTGCTTCGTACCCTTTGAAGCATAAATGGAGTTGTCGTATCATCTGCATTTAAAACTGCAAATCCTGAAGGCTTAACTGCTTCCACTACCAAGGCCTTAATATTTGCAAGATCCTCAATAGTATTGACACCATCTAGCCCCAAGTGATCATCACTAATGTTAGTCAAAACTGCAACATCTGCCAAATCATATCCTAATCCCTTTCTAACAATGCCACCTCTGGCGGTTTCAAGGACTGCTGCCTCTACCCTTTTATCATAAAGCACTCTAGCCGCGCTCACCGGTCCTGTCATGTCGCCCTTTTGAACGCAATCGTTACCGATATATATTCCACTTGTAGTAGTCATTCCAACGCAAATTCCACATTTAGAAAGGGTGTGCCTGATTAGTCTTGTTGTGGTAGTTTTTCCATTTGTACCAGTAACAGCTACAATTGGTATGGTGTATTTTTGATTTTCAGGATATAGCATATCCATAATATCAGCAGCAACATTCACAGGATGTCCCTCTGAGGGATACATGTGCATTCTAAGGCCGGGGGCAGCATTTACCTCTATTATTGATCCACCTTTGTTAATAGGAATGGCTATATCAGGGCATACGAAATCGATGCCTGCCACATCAAGGTTAAGAGCATCTGCTGCTGCAATTGCATACGCAGCATTTTGTGGGTGAATGAGTTCCGTACAATTGATTGCTGTTCCACCAGTGCTGAGGTTGGCATTATGCCTAACAAAAATCTTTTCTCCCAAAGAAGGAATGTATTTTTCACTTAAGCCCTGTGCAGCCAAACAACTCATTGCAATATCGTCCAATCGCAGCTTTGTCAGTGGTTTTTCGTGATCATTTCCTCTGAGTGGATTTTTATTTTCTATATTGACGAGCTCTAATATATTGTGTACCCCGTCACCCGTAACACATGGCGGAATTCTTTTGGCAACAGCGCTCACCCTACCGCCAACTACTAATACTCTATAATCGTAGCCTTTAATATAGTCTTCAACAATTACCTTTCTTGAAAAGCTTAGAGCCTCGTAGTAAGCCTTTTCTAGTTCAGTGCTGTCATTGATATTGATGGTTACGCCTTTTCCCTGATTAGAGTCGGAGGGTTTGACGACAACCGGGTATCTTACAAGCTCGGCAGCCTTTTTTGCTTCTTCAAAATCAAGCACCACCATACCATAAGGTGCAGGAATACCACTATCCAACAACACTCTTTTTGTCATTTCTTTATCTGATACAATATCCACAGCAATACAGCTAGTTTTATCTGTAAGTGATGCTTGTACACATCTCGTATATTTTCCATAGCCTAGTTTAAGAACACTTGAGTCCTGTACCCTACTAACAGGAATTCCCCGTCTGACTGCCTCATCAAATAAAGCTTTTGTACTGGGTCCCAAATCAGTTCGTGCCGATAGTTCTCTGAGACTAAACAACATATTATCTCCAAAATCATTTATTTCCTTGGTGGTGATGGCTATCCCGTTTTGTCCAGAAATTAAAATAATAAATTCAACGCACTTTTTTGCACATTCTATAGCAACTACTTCATTTTCATATTCACACACAACACAATAGCTTGAAGAACTTCCTATCTGCCTTGTTCTTCCATACTTTACCGGATATCCAAGTATATTCTGAACTTCAATAATGAGGTGCTCTGTTACGTGACCGATATAGGTACCTTCTATAAGCCTCTCTCCAAATCCACCACTATAACCTACTCCGCAGGTGTGCTGTGCCAAGTTGGGGAAGCTCCCCAATAATCTTTTATTGAAATCCTGAATATCTCTGGTCGGGCCGTTTTCAAAGGGTGCAATGTCCAATACCATCTTTATAGTTTTTCTATGTGAATAAATATTTCTTCCCTTGAAGCAATGAATGCTTTGTATATGCACTTTTTGTCTTCCTCCTAAGAAGCCAGGCTATGAGCTATGATTTCATAACCTGCATTTTTTTTAAATCAAATCCATATCCATTTGGTAATACATGCAATTTTATATCCGAGAGTGCAATAATCTCTTCTGGTGCAAGCTCAGATACATTTGACAAATCTATATTTCTTCCATCCACTACAGTAACGCAATTAGTTCCAACAACATCAAAGGACTTATTTCCATTAACAATAATAGCTGTGTCCTCATCAATTCCGACGCCTATAACTGATGGATTTTGAGCTACACCAATGAGAAGCCTGCCCAATCTGCCTCTTTGTTCAAAGTGCTGATCAATAATGACACCATTCAAAAAGCCCAAGCCTGGTGACATGCCAAGTGTGCATTTGCGGGCGGCAGCATTGCCGGAGCCCTCAACAATCATTGTGCTGCTCATGGCGGAGGCTCCGGCGCTTGTACCTATTATTGGAGCACCTTTGTTATATAAATTTTTTAGAGCATCATTGGTCTTTGTACCACCTAAAATACTGGTAATTCTAAGCTGGTCTCCTCCAGTAAAAAAAACGCCTGTTGCATTTGATATTCTCTGTACAACAGTTTCATCATTCGCTTCTATTCTATTATTAATATTTAATATATCAATGGAACCAACACCTAATCTTGAAAATACGTTGCGGTATTCCTCACCTACCTCTTGAGGCTTTTGAGTTGCTGTTGTCAATACCACAATTCTAGCAGACTCATCTCCGCATAGATCTATGGCATGTTTAAGTACATGGCTTTCACCCCATTTGTCTTCTGCACCGCCAATTATAACCAGCTTATTTTTTATAGCTTCGTCCATACTTCCTCCCAAAATATCCCTAATGAATTTTCCCTCTCTCACTTATGCAGGAGCAGCTCAAATTTAAATACGTAGAAACAGCTCCTTTGCCATGCCCATTAGTTGAGCACTGAAAAAAAGCCCTAAACACATCGATATAATTGAAACTACTATAATATAAACTCCAACTCTACTGTCTGTATCCTTGCATGATAAAATTCCCGAAACAACTCCTAGCATACCGAATACCAAAGGGTATATAACAAGCGCCATTACCGCAGAAATCCATCCAAGCCCAACAAATGTGCGGTGCTTAAGTAGCACTTTATCTTTTAGTATTCCTTGTCCGCTCAATTTATTCATCCCTCTCCAAACAAATATTTTTAGCTTATTTTGCTCAATTTCACTGGCTATTATTTACCGGAATACGAGTTTATATTCATTTATTTAACTTTACTTCAACACTTCTATAAGGGAAATTGCAGGAAGAAAAGTCGTAAATTGCATTTGTATCAAATTACCAATGGTATACATAATACTTTTATGGTATATTAAAATCCGCCATGCAATTTCGATAAAAACGAAAAACACAAGAATCTTACTTATATGGAAGAAAGTGTTGGTTTTGAAATTTATTTTTTTGCACAAATTTAATATTGCAAAAAAACACAATTTTAGAAGGGGGATTTATTAATGAAATTTGCAAAAAGAATAATAGCCTTATCATTGGCTTTTGCAGTTTCTGCCGGTATTTTGGCAGGCTGCGGCGGAGCAAATTCAAATGCTCAGGTACTTAGACTTAACAACTCTGAGGAACCCGGTTCACTACACCCTGCAATAGTTCAGGGCTCACATGAATCATGGATACTAGAGAATATAATGGAAGGTCTCTATAAAAAAGATCCTGGTGCTAAGATTGTTCCCGGTATTGCTAAGGAAGAAGCAACAGTAAGTGAAGATGGACTTGTTTATACATTTAAATTAAGAGATGATGCCGTATGGACAAATGGGGACCCTGTTACTGCTCAGGACTTTGAATACTCATGGAAGTATACACTCAATCCAAATACTCCATCTAATTATTCATATCAACTTTACTATATAAAGGGCGCTGAGGCATTCAATACTTCTAAAGAGACAGATGCAGCAAAACTTAAGGATTTAGAAAATGCTGTCGGGGTTAAATCTCTTGATGACAAGACTCTTGAGGTAACACTTGAAAGACCTACACCTTACTTCTTGGAATTAACTAGTTTCTTTACTTACCTCCCTATAAACAAAAAGGTTCAAGAAGCCGATGCTAATTGGGATAAGGAAGCTGAAACCTATGTATCAAATGGTCCTTTCACAATGACAGAATGGAACCATAAACAAAATATAAAGTTAACAAAGAGCGAAACTTATTACGATAAAGATAAGATAAAACTTGAAGGTGTAGATTTTGCTATGATATCAGATGAAAACACTGCATGGCAGATGTACCAATCAGGAGAACTTCACCTTACAATGCCTGTTCCTCAGGAAATAACAGCAAAATTAAGAGCCGAAGGAAATGACGAGCTTAATATTGCACCAGACTTTACAACTTACTTCTATAGATTTAACACCACAAGAAAGCCATTCAATAATGTAAAGGTTCGTAAGGCTCTTGCAATGGCATTGGACAGAACTGCACTAGTTGAAAAGGTAGTTAAGGGTGGCCAGACACCTGCATATGGTTTTGTTACTATGGGCATACCTGACGAAAACGGAAACGAATATCAGACAAATGATTACTTCAAGGAAGATTTTGTAGAAGCAAAGAGACTGCTAGAAGAAGGTTTGAAGGAAGAAGGAATGTCACTTAATACATTCTCTTTTACAATCCTTTATAACACAATGGAGAGCCATAAAAAGATAGCAGAAGCTATTCAAGACATGTGGAAGACGAACTTAGGGGTTAATGTTAAGCTTGAAAATGTTGAATTTCAGGTTAAGCTCGATAGAGAAGATAAACTCGATTATGACGTATCTCGTTCAGGATGGACTGGTGACTACGTTGATCCAATGACATTCTTGGATATGTTCTTGTCTACAAGCACTCAGAATGACAGCGGCTTTGCAAATGCGGAATACGATAAGCTTATACACCAAGCTCAGTCTTCAAATGATCAGAAGGTAAGAATGGATGCAATGAGAAAGGCAGAAAAGATTCTTATGGATGAAATGCCTATAATTCCAATATACTTCTATACTAGACCTTATGTGCTTAAATCAAATGTTGAGGGTGTATTTGACATAGTAAACAGATACCCACAGTTTAAATATGCTGAGATAAAGTAGTATTTATTAAAGGTTTTACCGAATTAATTAAGTGTGGGAAGTCATTGCTATAAATGACTTCCCTTATTTTTTTATTAACCATATAGAAATTTACTTTGAAATAATAAATTAGTTTCATCTATGACATACTAATATCAAATTAGTACTTATAAAACTTCAATGGAAGAAGGTATGAATATACGTGGGAAAATATATATTTAAAAGAGTACTTATGGCTCTTCTCACAATTTTTGTGACGGTTACCATCACATTTATTATCAGCCACTCAATACCTGGAGATCCTCTTGCAAAGGAAGGCAATATGCCTCCAGGAGTATACGAAAATTTGCAACGCTATTATAACCTTGATAAACCGTTAATTGTTCAATATGGAATATATCTCAAAAATCTACTTCAATTTGACTTAGGCCCATCACTCAAAAGTGCAAATTTAAGTGTTAATGATCAGATTTCTATGGGTTTCCCCGTTACACTTGCTCTAGGTGCGCAGGCATTTGTTGTAGCCATTATATTTGGGTTTATATTAGGGGTATTGGCCGCTCTTTACCATAATAAATGGCCTGACTATCTTTCTATGATATTAGCAATAATCGGTATTTCAGTGCCAAGCTTCATAATGGCATATTTTCTAATGGACCTATTTTCGGTTAAGCTCATGTGGCTACCTGCTGCACGCTGGGGAACATGGAGGCACACAATACTTCCCACCGTTGCATTAGCAGCAATGCCAACGGCCTTTATAGCCAGGCTTATGCGCTCAAGCATGCTGGAAGTTCTGGGTTCCGACTACATTAAAACTGCAAAAGCCAAGGGATTGAAGCAAAATGTTATTATCATAAAACATGCCATAAGAAATGCAGTTCTGCCTGTGGTATCTGTTTTAGGTATTATAGCAACCAACTTAGTAACGGGTAGCTTTGTTATTGAAAGGATATTTGCAATACCGGGTATAGGTGATTTATTTGTAAAAAGTATACTCAACAGAGACTATCCTGCAATACTAGGTACAACAGTTTTCTATAGTGTAATGCTAATATTTATAGTTCTTATTGTTGATTTGCTGTATACGTTTATCGACCCAAGAATTAAACTTGGAGGTGTAAAAAGTGCAAAACCAGAGTGATATTAATAAAGAGTTATTCCGCCCTGCTTTAGATAACAGAGCAGCTGCAGAGAGCATCAAGAGACCGATGATATCCTATTGGGCGGATGTATGGAGAAGGCTTAAGAAAAACAAACTGGCTATGTTTGGTTTGATAATACTGATTTTGTTAATCCTTATGGCTATAGTAGGACCTTACCTAACTGGCTACACATACTATACACAAAACTTAGATGCTCAGAACTTAAGACCAAGTGCAGACCATTGGTTCGGTACCGATTCAGTAGGTCGTGATTTATTTACAAGAACCTGGTATGGCGCCAGATATTCTCTATTTATTGGAATAATGGCAGCCATGATAGACTTTCTGATAGGTGTAATATACGGTGGTATAGCAGGTTTTAAGGGTGGCAAGACTGATACAATCATGATGCGTATAGCAGAAATCATATATAGTATACCTTACCTTCTGACCGTAATATTATTGATGGTCATTCTGCCGCAAGGCTTATGGACCATTATCCTTGCAATGGGTATAACAGGCTGGCTTTCAATGGCGAGATTGGTGAGAGGTCAGGTATTGCAGCTCAAGGAAATGGAATTTGTACAGGCCTCTGCGCTGATGGGTGCAAAAACTGGTTGGATATTGAGAAAGCATTTAATTCCTAATACTATGGGCTCCATACTTGTAAATATAACTTTATCAGTACCAAGTGCAATATTTGCAGAGGCTACACTAAGCTTTCTAGGGCTTGGTGTTCCACCACCGGCAGCTAGCTGGGGTACAATGGTAAGCGACTCAATACAGAGTCTTCTTGTAGGAAATGCATATCAACTCTTTATACCTGCATTCTTCATTTCATTGACAATGTTTAGCTTCAATGTACTGGGTGATGGACTAAGAGATGCACTTGACCCAAGACTGAGAAAATAAGGAGTAATATTGATGGATAAATTATTAGAAATAAAAGACCTGCATGTTTCTTTTTTTACCTCAACGGGTGAAGTGCAGGCAATAAGAGGTGTTAGCTTTGAAGTTGGGCGTGGTGAAGTAGTTGCGCTTGTCGGTGAATCAGGCTGCGGGAAGAGCGTTACTTCACAGGCAATTATGCAAATTCTCCCCTCCCCACCTGCTAAGTATAAATCAGGAGAAATAATTTTTGATGGGAAGGATTTGCTAAAGGCTACTGACAAGGATATGCAAAATATACGTGGTCATGAAATAAGCATGATATTCCAGGACCCAATGACCTCCCTAAACCCCACTATGAAGGTAGGGGCTCAGATAGCAGAAGGCATTATCAAGCATCAGGGATTATCTAAAAAAGAAGCTGATAAGAAAGCTGTAGAAATGCTAAAGAAAGTTGGTGTTTCACAGCCAGAAAAACGTGCACACCAGTATCCGCATGAGTTTTCAGGTGGTATGAGGCAACGTGCAATGATAGCAATGGCACTTGCATGTAACCCAAAGCTTTTGATAGCAGACGAGCCCACCACCGCTCTTGATGTAACAATTCAAGCACAAATACTGACTTTGATGAAGGACCTTCAGAAGGATACCGGAACTTCTATTATATTCATTACCCATGATTTGGGTGTTGTAGCAGAAATGTGTGACAGAGTAATAGTAATGTATGCCGGAAATATAGTAGAATCAGGCTCTCTTCGAGATATTTTCTATAACCCTGGTCATCCATATACACAGGGACTTCTAAAGTCAGTACCAAAGATGAACATGGACAGGCAGAAAGCCTTGGATCCGATATTGGGTACTCCACCTGATTTATATGATCCTCCGAAGGGATGCCCTTTCTTTGCACGCTGCGACTATGCAATGGAAATATGCAGGCATAACAATCCTGCCCTGGTTCCTGTTAAAGGCAGACAATCTGAAGATATTCCTCAGTATGCAAGCTGCTGGTTGCTACACCCCCATGCAAAGAAAACGCCTGAAGAAGCGAGGGAATCCTCACCTGCTCACGCTGATGCCCACGCTAAAGAATCATCTGATGAAAAGGGGGACGTAAATGAGTAATTCAAATAAAAGCGGACAGCCTTTGATATCAATTCGCAACCTAAAAAAGTACTTTCATGTTTCCGGAGGTACACTCAAGGCAGTTGACGGACTTACATTTGATATTTATAAAGGTGAAACAATAGGACTGGTTGGTGAAAGCGGCTGCGGTAAATCTACTGCTGGAAGAACTATTTTAAGGATGTATGAGCCTACCTCTGGAGAAGTATTATTTGAGGGAACTGACGTATTTAAGCTCTCAAAAAGTGAACTTAATAAGATGAGATCTAAAATGCAAATGGTGTTTCAAGATCCATATTCTTCACTTAACCCAAGGATGACAGTAGAGGATATCATTGGAGAGCCTTTAGATGTAATGGGCAAATATAAAGCAGCTGAAAGAAGGAAAAGAATTGAAGAGCTTGTTAAAATGGTTGGACTTAATATAGATCATCTATCTCGTTTCCCCCATGAATTCAGTGGTGGCCAGCGACAGAGAATAGGCATTGCTAGAGCACTTGCAATCAATCCTAGCTTCATAGTTTGTGATGAGCCAATTTCCTCACTTGATGTATCTATTCAGGCTCAGGTTGTTAATCTACTCAAGGAGTTGCAGGAAGAATTGGGATTAACCTATTTGTTTATTGCCCACGACTTATCTATGGTAAAGTATATATCTCATAGAATAATGGTTATGTATCTCGGGCATATGGCTGAGTTTGCTGACAGTGAAGAGCTAAATAATAATCCTTTGCATCCTTATACGCAAGCTCTGCTATCGGCAGTTCCAATACCTGACCCAGATGAGGCTAGTAAAAAGGAAAGGATTATTTTATCAGGAGATTTACCAAGTCCTATAAATCCTCCAAAAGGATGTCCTTTCTGTACACGTTGCCCTAAAGCCTTTGATAAGTGTAATAATGAGAAGCCGGAATTTAGAGAAGTGAAGCCGGGGCACTTTGTAGCTTGTCATTCATGTTAAGACATACCATATCTTTAAAATCATTATTTTTAGTGAATTTAATGATATTAATTAAAGGAGCAATCCCAAAGTAGTGGATTGCTCTTTTTATGTACCTAAATATTAATTTCATTCAATTTTATAATTGGATCGGTTTTTTTGTATCCAAAAAGTTTTGATGCTTTGACTCGTCCTCAATAACCACTTTTCTCAAAATAAAAATACCAAACAATGCAAAAGGTATTCCCAACACTGCATTTAGAAATTCGTCTGTAATACTGACTGCGGGTAAAGTGGTGGTCATTGAGGAAATACCCCCTGCCTTAATAGCTATTGCATAAAGACCGTCGGCTATATCAAACAGGGCATGTATTATTACTGCAATCCACAGGTTTTTTGTCCTCAAATAAATTGCAGCAAAGAAGATACCAAGAAATGTTGCATAGAATACCTGAGAAATTGTTTCAATTATTACGTCTCTGCCTTTTAGTATGTTCAATAAATTTGTCAGGTGCACCAGACCAAAAAGTATGCTAGACACAATAACTGACCTATATATACCTTTTTTGTTAATTCCCCAAGCTGATAAAAATATAGCTAGTATCAGTCCGCGAAAGAAGCTCTCTTCTATAAGGCCTACTCCCGTATATCTTAATACCAGAGGCAGGATAAGGGAAACATCTGCACTGTATTTACCTGCAAGTATTAAATCATACGGCATGTTAAAAAATATTAGTATAACTGCAGGCCAGACGAGGTATATAACCTTTAGGCCAGAGGATGTTCCGAATTTTAATACTTCTGAAAAATTAAGCTTCCTTATTAAGTACAGGCAGATACAGAATCCAAACAATCGCTGAACAAAACCTATTAAATATCCAGCTCTCAAAGTTGCCTCCTCAAGACCCGCAATTTCAAGATATATTGCTTTTAGAGGTATCAATATAATTAATACAAATATTAATGATATACCAAGACATGAGACAATCGGGTGCTTGCTAATATAGCTTTTCATTTTATATCTGCTAACTCCTTATTGATATTAATAGCATAATAATACCATTATATGGTTGAGTCATCAATGCATAGTAATTTTTGCTAGCAATACGCCTCTACTTGCTTTTCACTAACTTAGTTGTATCAACTCTTGAATTTAGTTGGTTTTTGTGAGAATATTATCTTTATGGAATAAATCAAATATATGGCGTTGGTATGGAAGAACGCCAATCGGAGTCATTATGGAAAAGAGCAAAGAATTTAAAAAGAAAGTAATTGCATTAATTGCTATTACTTTAACATCAATATTTTGGGGTTACTCCTTTATTAGTACAAAGATACTTCTAGCAGAGCTTCCGCCTATCTCAATCGCATTTTTTAGACAAGTTATTGCTTCCATCGTTATGGTTGTTATAATGTTATTCTCGAAGTCGTTTAAAAAAATGACCAAGCGTGACCTTATATTGTTAGCTATAGCATCCTTCTTTGGAGTAGTTCTATATTTTGTATTTGAAAACATCGGGCTTAAGTATACTACCGCATCAAATGCCTCAATTATAGTTGCAGCTGTTCCAATTTTCACATTAGTAACAGAGAGTATTTTCTACAAACTGAAAATAACTATAAAGCTAATAATATGTGTTGCCCTATCTGTAGCTGGAGTGTTCATGGTAATACTTGAACAAGGCTCCTTAGATCTGTCTTCGTCTACTCTCAAGGGAAACATATTAATGCTTCTAGCGATGATGGCATGGGTAGTTTATACCATTATAAGCAAAGGGCTTACCTCTCGCTACACAGGGTTACTACTTACTACATATCAAATGATAGTCAGTTCAATATTGTTTATACCTTTCATAATACATGAGGTCCCAAAGTGGCATACTATTTCAACAAGTGCAATGCTTAATTTACTATACTTATCAGTATTTTGTTCTGCACTTGCATACTATCTATATAATTTAGCGGTAAAAGAACTTGGTGCAACAATAACAACCATGTTTCTAAACCTTATACCTGTAGTAACCATTATAGGAGGCATTCTAGTACTAGACGAATCCATTTCAGGCCTTCAAATCGGTGGAATGGCGATTATCATTGCAAGCCTGTTTATTGTAAATAGTAAAAAGAATAATAAAAAATGATAATGTCTCCACTGTTGGAGGAGCTCTTTTTTATTACAACTTCTTCATTTCTAATGCCGCTATATCAAGCTTTTTGTGCATATTCTCAATGTCATTCTTGAACTTATATGCCAGTACCATTAATACTGCTGCACACGGAATCCACATAAGCACAGATATACTTAGTGCTGCTGTCATACCAAATGATACTGATAAAACTCCCCCAACCATCTTGCCAATTCCCGTCCCTACAGAATCGGTTAAGTTGAATACCGAGTAAATTGCGCCTCTGTTTTCAGGTACATTTACATCTAGCAACATCTTCTTTACATTCGGGCTTGTTATAGTGAGTATAAAAGATGCCACAAATCCCAGTAATATTGTGATTACCAGGTTACCTCCTAATGGAAGTACAAATATAAGTAGTGCCACTACTGAACCTGCCAAAGTAGTTATGGAGCACAGCATGGGTACATATGCCTCTTTTATTCTAAACAGTTTGCCCCCGAGAATGCCGCCCACTATCGTTCCTACTACTGTCCCTGCTCCAAAAAACAAAAAAACGGTAGTTGCTTGTTCAGTTGAAAAGTCTCTGTTCTGCTCAAGATATTTAATCAGGAAAAGAGGGATTGCCCCCCATGGAATAGTACCCATTAATCCTTGAATAAACAGGTATACATTTGTTTTTACCCTGCACAAATCCAAGTAATCAGAAAACTTAATTGTTCTACTATAGACCAGTCCTTGTTCTATAAGCTCCTTCAGGGATTCTTCCGATGCTCCCCTCTTTGGCTCAGGAATCAATAGATAGAAGAATATAATGGCAATAATCCCCGGAACAGCTGCCACAATAAAAGGAAGTCTCCATCCATATGTAGGTCCCAAATATCCGCTAATCATCATGCCTAATATCTGGCCGACTCCCATTACTGTCACCAACCAGGTTACTGCACTGGCTCTTTTCTTTTCATCAAACATGTCTCCAATCATCGAGAAGGTGGTTGGGAAGGATACTCCTACCCCTATACCGGTAAGTATTCTCAATACAAAGAACTGTTCATAGTTTTGAGCAAATGCAGTCATAAGGCAAGGAATCTCTGCAATAATTATTGAAATGGTGAATAGTATCTTACGGTTCTTCTTATCTGAAAGGTATCCCCAGACTATACTTACTACTGCTCCTAATACTGTAAATAGTGCACTCATAAGCCCAATATCGGCATCGTTCACGTTAAATTCCTTTTCAATATCACCTAAAGTAGCATTAATAATATTCTGGTCAGCATTAAGAAACCCTACAATTAATATCATCAGTACAAGGGCAAGTATATTTCGGTTTTTCATACAATCCCCGCTTTCAATTAATTTATATTGCTCCTGTTAGGTCACTTTAAACTAAATATTCACCTTGTTAGTATTTGCTCAGATAACTTCAGCTCTCTTAGCAATCTAACTTATCAATTGCTGCCGTTAATTGAGAATTCTTGATATCTTTGTTGCCCACCTCAACAATCAGTATTTCATATGGTTCGAGTTTAATAATATCATGTGTAATCTTCGTATTTTCCGGTTTATGCGTAGCAAAGCTGACTGTTGTCTGCAGTACCTCTGCGTTAATCAGATCGGAAATAACGCTTTCACTTGAAATATACTGTTCGGAAATCCTATTCACTTGGGCGTCCTTATCGAGTATGTCGGTAAGGCGTAAACTGGTATTACCACCACTAAAGTTGAGCATAATTAGAAGCTTTTCATCATCACTTTCTCTTGTAAATACCAAAGCCCTGTCACAATACTTATCAAAGAATTGTATATTGCCCCTTGTAATTGAGGAATGTTTTTTTCTGTACCATATTAGCTTTTTGTAAAACCTCAATAAAGAGTTCCTTGTAATGTCCTGTATCTCAACATTATTATCCATGTATTTTTCGTCTACAGGCAACCAAGGCTCTCCATAAGAAAAGCCTGCATTAATGGTAATATCCCATTGCATAGGAGTCCTAGCTAAATCTCTGCAGAATCTTTTCAGAGGCCAGGTTTTCTTACTCAATGGGTCTTTCAGCTGTGAACGATTTATCTTTCCTCCTGTCATGCCAATCTCTTCACCATAATAAATAAATGGTGTTCCTCTTAGCGTCAAAAGCAGCGCTGCGGCCACTCTGCACCTATCAAGGGTCTCACTACCTTTTTTATACCTTAATGAGTGCCTGAGATTGTCGTGATTGCTGAATGTGAAATTGGGCCATGCATCACCCTGTAGGTGGTCATACCACTCCACTATGGAATGATATATTTTTCTTGAACTCCATGGCTGGAAAAGGAAGTTAAAATTGAATGCCATATGTAATGTATCACTGCCACTCCCATAATAATCGGCTGCTACCTTTGCACTATCAGTAAATACCTCCCCCACCATCATACGCTCATCATATTCATCTGTAATTTTTCTGAATTCACGGCAAATATCAATTGTCTCTGGCCTGTTTCTATCGTAAATATGCTTCTGAAAATCTAAACTTTTTATAGAATAGGGATTACTGCGAAACTCATCGTCTTTAATGAACCAGTTTATTACGTCCAGCCTGAATCCATCAACACCCATATCCAGCCAGTACCTCGCCAGACCGAACATCTCATTCCTGAGTTCTGCATTTCTCCAATTTAGCTCGGGTTGATGTCTTGTGAATGTGCCCAGATAAAACTCTCCCCTTTTAGGTTCGTACCACCAAGCACTCTTTAGTTCAAACTGAGCAAACCAATTATTAGGCTTTTTCCCGTTTTTGCCAGGGTGCCAGATATACCAGTCTGCTTTTTCATTATCTTTGCTTTGACGCGATTCAATAAACCAGGGGTGTTCATCAGAGGTATGGTTAAGTACCATATCAATAATTATATGAATACCCCGTCTGTGGGCTTCCTCAAGTAACATTTTAAAGTCCTCCAGTGTTCCAAACATTGGATCAATATCTCTATAATCAGATATATCATATCCAAAATCCTTCATGGGAGACCTAAAAAATGGAGATATCCAGATAGCGTCCACCCCAAGAGAGTTAGGAGTGCCATCATTGAGGTAATCAAGCTTCTCGATAATTCCACGGATGTCGCCTATACCGTCACCATTTGAGTCCTTGAAGCTTCTAGGGTAAATTTGATAAATGACTCCTTCTTTCCACCACATACAGCCCTCTTCCTTCTAACCTGTTAAAGATATCACGGAAATCCTTAATATTACTATTCGACTAAATTATTGTAATACCTTTTTACACCATAACAAAAATGCCCTCCTTTTAGCGTTAAATTTACGCCTATCAAGAGAGCATTCTTAAGGGTTGTATTCTGGTTCTGTATACCTAGGTACTTTATAATACGGATTGTTCTATGAATTTATCTTATATTTCATAAACATTGCTACCTTGCTATCCATTGTGCTATATCTTTAATCACATACTCAGGTATGTTTGCTGGGGAATAGTACTCCATAGGTGTACTCAACTCTCCCTCGCCCTCTGTATACATGTGGTTTAACTTATCGTAGAGCTTGAATGAAACGTTAGTCATGCCAGTAAGGCCATCCTGCCACCCCTTGTATTCCTTGGCCGCTGTTACCTGATAATCTCTCTTTCCCTGCATTACTAAAAGCGGCTTTGTAATAGTTTTGGCTGTCGCAACAGGATTATAGGTTTTTAAATCAGCCCACCATGCAGCATCTCCCATTGCATAACCCTGTGGCTGCTTTTGAGCAGTAAACTCGTCTGATTTAATCAAATCAATCTGTGCCTTGATGCTATCGTATTGCTGCTGAGTTGCAAGCCCTAGTTTCATAAGATATGCATACTGATCTACCATAACATCTCCAAGGAAATTAGAATTTGCGCTTGCAATAATTCCGCCCTTAATAACATTGTGCTTGTCGTTGGTCAGTATTCTAGGCAACAGAAGTGCACCCTGACTGTGCCCCAGCACGAATACTTGCTTTGCATCTATCTCTGGTAGCTTGGAAACGAAATCTGCTGCATACAGAGCATCGTTCACTGTTTCTTCCATAACCGTAAGATTTGGCTGGAAAGCTATTTTCAGATTGTGTTCATAGGTTCTCTTTTCATATCTCAATACGGCAATATTCTGTGACGCTAAACCAACCGCAAGGTCTTTAAACGCCTTGAGTGAACCTAAGCTCTCGTCCTGGTCATTTGGTCCCGAACCATGTACAAGTACTACTACTGGGAAAGGTCCCTTGCCATTTGGAATAGTAAGTGTTCCCGGAATTTCCCAGCCCTTTTCACCGAATACAACCTGTCTCTCGGTATATCCGCCTTTATTATCGTAAGAAGGTGTAACATATGCAGGTGCTCCATCAAGAACCTTCAAGTAAATATCATCGACCTTTAGGTTATAGTCAAACCTTACTATAATCTCAATCTGCTGACCATTCACAAGTGAATAGTCTATAGCACTGTTAATATGTACGGCATTACTCTTTGTGCTGACTGATTTCTTGGTTAATGCTCCCATACTTGCATAACCCATCGCTAATTGCATTAACGCTGTATCTCCTAAAGCATTTAAACTGTCATTTGCCATCGCCTTGCAGTCACTATAAGCTCCTGCCTGTAGCAGCTCAATGAATTTAGCGCCAAGTATCTCTGAGCATTTCTCTGGTGTCAGCTGTGTTCCTAACGCTTTATTTATGAGAGCTATAGGAACTAGCATTCTTCCATCCTTTGTAGTCACTGCACTGTTAAGAGTTTCTGTTTTACCATTAACCTTAGCCTGCTTGCTGCCTATCGTTACCTCTAGTGACTTGTTTCCCTTTACTACCTTTGAACTCCATGTCTTTGCATCCCAGCCTACTGTTGCACCTTGTGACTCGCAAATAAACCTTAGAGGTACTAGAGTTTCTAAACTTTTTAAAGCTGCAGGATCAGTACTTGAGATAGCTGTCTTTTCTTCTCCTTCCACTGAGACTGTAGTTAATGTTTGATTGCCCCCCGAAGTGACAGTATCTTGCGCAAATGACGTCATAAAGCTGCTGCACAATATGGCTATTGCTAATACTCCACTTAACAGTTTCCTCGGTATCATTGTTTTTACCTCCTCATATAGTCCTTTTGTTTACTAACCTATAAATTGATTATTTTACTATTAGTTTGATAATAAACTCAAAAAATCCTGTTGCCAGCAATATTACTCCTATTATTACCCATGCGATTGGCCTTGCCCAATTAATTGTCCAACCAACACCAAACCTTTTCTCTAATATAAAAGCAGGGTCGTCAGGGTTGAAATAGAACAATCCCAGCTTCCAATACTGATCCTCATCCCTGCTTACCACTTTTGCCTCGCCCTCTTTTGATGCCTTTATTGCTACTCTGCTACCCCCCTGGCCAGTCTTAATGGTAATCAATAAATTACCAATTATGACAACTGCCAATATAGTAATTGTTATTGGAAGTAATACTTCGGACGCCAAAATGTTAAGACTTACAAGTTGGAATGACAGCATCATAAGGTTAAGCAGCACCGCCATTGCTATCAGCATCATTGACCACCTGCGCCTGAAAATAATACTCTGCTTTATTGAATTCTCAGGGTCACTCACATTTATAACCTTCTTTGACTTCCCAATTATCCAATAACTGAGAGCAAAAATAAATGTCAGAAAACATTGGGTAATGGGTTCCCATAGAATAGCCATATAAGATTTGGTTATATAGCTATCTGCAATACCTTGTGCATTCCAATGCATAGGTATAATGTCAGGTGCCTTGTCATAATAAAGTAACCCGATTATAGCAGTACCTGCTATTATGGCAATATTTAAGAGAAACCACATGGGTGAAACCATTGCTTTATTCTTTTCAGAATTGGTATCTGCCATGACAAGCTGTGTTTTGCCCGATAACCACTTATTTTCCTTCTTTAACAGTCTAATTTTATTATGGCCCTGCCAATAAAATATGTACATCATGGCCAAAAGAGCGATTATACCGGGTACAATTAGAAGTGTAGAGGTCTCTAATGGTAGTAATAAGGTAGCTACAACCATTGCTATTGTGAGTAATCCCCCTGTTAAAAAAACCATGTTTTTGTATATCATCTTAGCCCTTTTTACCTCTTCATTTTGCTGCTGCTCTTCAGGAATACTTACTCCAAAGCATTCCGTCTTTCTTGTTATATAAGGCGTTATCGCCGAAATAATAAGGGTTGGAACACAGCATAGCAATACAAGGATTATGGGTATATATTTATCCATTTTTTTCTCCTCCCTCTTTCATTAACTTATTAAATAGCCTTTCTGAAATCTCTCTAAACTGCAAAGAAGTCATTCCACGGCAATATGCCTCCGCAACTATAGGCTCAAGCTCATTTTCCAAAGCTTCGATGTAATTGGCATCTATACCAGGCATTGGTCCAGTATTTACAACAACACCTTTTTGCCTATGCACCAAGATAAAACCGTCCTGCTTCAAAATACTATATGCCTTGTTTACAGTATGAAAGTTTATTCCAAGATCAATTCCAAGCTGTCTGACAGATGGAAGTGCTTCACCAGGCTGCAGCTTCTTGGTGGCAATACCTTCAATTATCTGATTTCTTAGCTGAAGGTATATGGGCACTTCTGATTGTAAATCCAGCTTTATTAGCATTTTGTCACCTTCCTCCATTTAGTCTTATAAGTATTAGATAAACTAATACAAAAGTAATAGCTGTTATATATAGTATATAACAGCTATTACTTTTGCGTCAATATCTCGCAAGACAATTTTATAAATTTTTCCTGCATAAAATTAATAAAAAACAAAAGGGGTCTCGCACCTTTTGTTTTAGTACGATAACCCCTTCAATAAACCCCTATTTGTATTCTCTATACTTTTACTTGTATCAGTATTCATATTTAAATATTCTTTATAACACTTCACATATGAATCTTACTATTTTATTAATTTTCTATACAGCCCCACATATTAATCATACTATTTTAATAGTTACCTATATCGCCTCACAAATTAATCTGCCCATTTCAGTTGTACCTACTACTTTTATGTCTGCACTCTTTGAGGCACCCGCAATATCTGCAGTTCTATAGCCCGCATCGAGCACCTTTACAACTGCTGCCTCGATATCCTCTGCTTCCTTCTGTAGGTCTAGAGAATAGCGCAAAAGCATTGCTAGTGATAATATTGTTGCAATAGGATTTGCTTTATCCTGACCTGCGATGTCAGGTGCTGACCCATGTATTGGCTCATATAAGCCTAACTTTGTGGCTCCAAGACTTGCTGAGGGAAGCATTCCAATTGAGCCTGTAATCATAGAGGCCTCGTCCGATAATATATCCCCAAACATATTGTTTGTGAGTATTACGTCAAACTGCCCTGGATTTCTTACAAGCTGCATAGCGGCATTGTCAACATACATATGGCTAAGCTCCACCTGAGGATAATCCTTTGCCATATCTGAAACAACCTGTCTCCAAAGTCTAGAGCTCTCTAAGACATTTGCTTTGTCTACCGATACCAGCTTCCTGCCTCTTTTCATAGCGGTCTCAAAGCCTACTCTTGCGATGCGCTCAATCTCTCTAACAGAGTACTTTTCAGTATCGTATGCGCACTCGTCCTGACCTTCCGTGCTTCTTCCTCGCTCACCAAAGTAAATGCCACCTGTCAGTTCTCTGATAGCCATAATATCTATACCATCATTAATAATTTCTGACTTTAAAGGTGAAGCTTCCTTTAGTGCACTATAGATTATAGCTGGCCTGAGATTTGCATACAAGCCAAGTGCAGCTCTGATCCCCAGCAGACCGGCCTCTGGGCGGAGGCTTCCAGGGAGTGTGTCCCATGCAGGGCCGCCTACTGCGCCTAGCAATACTGCATCACTTTGTTTACAAGCCTCTATGGTTACATCGGGCAGCGGCTTACCAAATTTGTCTATGGCGCAGCCTCCAAGATAAGCATACTGGAGTTCAAAGCTGTGCTTGTACTTTTTCTCTATAACCCGTAGCACGTTAACTGCCTCTCTTACTATATCAGGACCTATTCCATCTCCTGGCAGAACCGTGATTTTATATTCCATTAAAATACCCCCTCTCATGTGGGTTGTTAATTCATGCGCTATTTTAAGCATTGCAATAAATATGGACTTATCCAATATATATTAACTCATTTATTATAGGTTACTTATTCCCTAAATTGGCTAATTTTTATATGTTGAATCATTCTCCATATATAGTGTTTTTCTACTTCTTTAAATTGCTTTTTATATATCCTATTAAGCCATCTGCTGCAATCAATTGCTGCATAAATTCTGGAAAAGCTTGGCCCTGATAGGTTTTGCCTGTTGTTGTATTTGTTATCTTGCCCGTCTCAAAATCTATTTCTACATTATCACCATCTTGGATTTCCTTTGCTGCCTGTTCACATTCTATTATAGGAAGTCCTATATTAATGGAGTTTCGGTAGAAAATTCTTGCAAATGTCTCTGCTATTACACAGGATATTCCTGAAGCCTTTATTGCTATTGGAGCATGTTCTCTTGAGGAACCACATCCAAAATTCTTGCCCGCTACCATAACGTCGCCTGCTTTAACGCGCTGTGTGAAGTTCTGGTCCAGGTCCTCCATGCAGTGACTTGCAAGTTCCTTTGGATCCGATGTATTTAGATATCTTGCAGGAATAATTACGTCTGTGTCGACGTTATTTCCGTATTTTATTACTGTGCCTTTGGCATTCATAAATGCACCCCCATCTACTTACTCTTTTTTCATACTTACATTACACAATCCACTTACTCTGTTTTTTCATATTTACATTACACTCTGTTTTTTCGTAACTCACATTACACTATCCACTTACTCTGTTTGTCATACCTACATTACACTATCCACTTACTCTGTTTGTCACAACTGACTTTACGTTATCTATCCGTTCCTGCTTCATTTATATCTGCTCAGGGCCTGCTATTTTTCCTGCCACTGCGGATGCAGCTGCGACTGCCGGGCTTGCTAGGTAAACCTCACTCTCAGGGTGACCCATTCTACCTACAAAGTTTCTATTGGTAGTAGCTACTGCTCTTTCACCCTTTGCAAGAATACCCATATGTCCTCCGAGGCATGGTCCACAGGTTGGTGTACTTACTGCAGCGCCAGCTTCAACAAAAATGTCAAACAAGCCTTCATTCATTGCCTGCTTCCAAATCTTTTGGGTAGCGGGAATAATGATACATCTAACGTCCTCATGCACCTTTCTCCCCTTAAGCACTTCAGCTGCAACTCTCAAGTCCTCTATTCTACCATTTGTACATGAACCGATTACGACCTGGTCAATCTTGATGTCACCTACATTATCTATTGTCCTAGCATTCTCCGGTAAATGAGGGAATGCCACAGTTTGCTTTATTGTAGACAGGTCAATAGTATATGTTTCACTATAAACCGCATCTTCATCTGCTTTAAATACTTTGTATTCTCTAGTCGAATGCTCCCTGACATACTCTATGGTTTTTTCGTCAACTTCAAAAATACCATTCTTTGCACCCGCTTCAATTGCCATATTTGCCATAGTAAATCTATCGTCCATGGATAATTCATTTAATCCGCTACCAGTGAACTCCATTGACTTATATAGTGCACCATCCACGCCTATCATTCCTATAATATGAAGAATTACGTCCTTGCCGCTAACCCATTTATGTGGTTTGCCTGTAAGTACGAATTTTATAGCCTCAGGTACCTTAAACCATGCCTCTCCTGTTGCCATTCCTGCCGCCATGTCAGTGCTTCCTATACCTGTTGAAAATGCACCCAATGCACCATATGTACATGTATGAGAATCTGCACCTATAACCACATCACCCGGAACTACCAAGCCCTTTTCTGGTAGCAGAGCATGCTCCACACCCATTTGTCCTACCTCAAAGAAATTTACAATACTCATTCTCTTTGAGAATTCACGGCATACCTTTACCTGTTCAGCTGACTTAATATCTTTATTTGGTGTAAAATGGTCTGGCACTATGGCAATCTTATTTACATCAAATACTTTATCTATACCAATCTTATTAAATTCGTTGATAGCAACCGGAGATGTTATATCATTTCCAAGTACCATATCAAGCCTAGCCTTAATTAACTGTCCAGCAGTTACCTCACTGAGGCCTGCGTGCTGAGCCATAATTTTCTGTGTCATTGTCATTCCCATATAAACCACCGCCTCTATATATTAAAAAAACACCCTCAGCACTTATCAGCTGATAATCAAGTACTGATTGATTATCGTAATTATACAATAAGTTACAAAAGGTGTTCTTCATGTAATCTGTCTACAATTATTCACTTTTTTCATGTTTCTTGCGGACTAATAATGTTTGCTGGTATTTAGACAATACCGCATCATTTATCTCTATAGGCTTAAAGCTCCTATGAGTAAGCCTAATTTTCCACTGTGTAAGCTTAATAAAGTACTATTTCCCGCTATTTCTAAACTGCATAGGAGTCATTTTTGTTTGCTTCTTGAAGATATCATTAAATCGCTGTTGGTTTGAAAAGCCTACACTATAAGCTATTTCGCCTATTTTTTGGTCAGTCTCTGCTAGCAACTCACAAGCCCTCTTGATTCTTACATTAAGAAGGTATTGCATCGGAGAGAGTCCTGTATCCTCTTTGAAAGCTCTTGTAAAATAACTCGGGCTTAAAAATACATACTTTGCTATGTCAGTTATGGAGAGCTCACGCTCATAATTATTCAAGATATATTGAATGGCTGATTGCATTAGTTCTTTTAGCTTTGGACTTTTATTCTTAATACTGTTTTCCCACTCAGCTTTCAATGCCCGTGAAATAAGCACAAACAATTCCATTAACATCAAGTAATTGAGCAAGTTACTTCCAATCTGCTCATGTTCTTTTTCTCTTAGTATTCTGTTTAGCAGCACAATAATGTCATTCTTTTGGCTAACCTTAAGCTTAATAAATGCACCTGATTCTTTTCCACTAACAAAGTTGAGAAAGTCATTAACAGATGTTTCGGAATAATCTACTTTGGATTGTCTTAAGAATTTAAAATATAGTACAATACAGTCACATCTGACCTCTGAATTTACATTAAATCTATGGTGTTGGTTGGGCTTAATTATGACAATATCATTTGAGCCCACTGTGACCTTCTCACCACATATCTCAAAAGTACCCTCTCCAGATTTTATATATACCATTTCAAAGGCCTCATGGATGCTCAGCCCCTTAGACCATTCTGTATTTTTATATCTTTCAATGTTTTTTATGTTGGTAACAGGTAAAAAGCTTGCGGTACTTAAAATCTCCTCCCAAGTCTTAGGAAGTACTGTTGAATCCATATCCCCACCCATTTCGTAAAATATTAGTGCCTTAATTAATATTATAACGCATAAGTGTATAATTTTACGACTACTAAAATTTATCTAGTTAGGTAAACTATCTTTAATGTTACTTTATAGGTAAAACTATCTATAATATAACTCCATAAGTAAGACTATCTATATCATAACTTTATAGGTAAACAATCTTTAGAGTTCTTGTAATAAAAATAAAAACTTAGTTCTTTAAACACTGTATAACATGTTTAATACAACTAAGTTATGAAAGATATATTTTACCTATATACTCTAGAGCCTGCAAAACCTATGAAATCAAGACTTCGCTCTGAATTAAGCCCCATCACCCTGACACCCCTAACGAATACCAAAAAATATGACCCATTTTCAAAAAAATTCGTATTGGGATTGCCATTGACATACACCATACTATTTTGTGTCTCAGCCTCTGACCTCAAATTTTGGGCGGTATTATTTATTATATCTTCTATCTGAGAAGGCATATCTACTTTTCCTTTAGCAATTATACTTATACCCATGTCATTATAAGTACAAATCTCATAATTCATTCCTGAATCATTTGCATACGTTGTACATCCAATAATATTAGATTTAAAATTTTTACTCAATAAACGAGAGTTGCTTTTTAAGGTATCTAAAAAGACTGCCATGGCCTTAGCGGTATCTATCCTAATCCCTTTTATTGAGGTTGCCCCCTCATCGCTATAGCCCTGTGACAAACCATCTGAGCTCTGTGAAATATCTAGCTCTTGAACAGCCGCACAAACAGCATAATCAACTGACTTTGATATAACATCTTTGTTATAAGCAAAAATAGAGTAGTCAGCTATATTCAAAAATACTGTAAATATCAGAATTACAGCTAACATCCCGATAAATATAACCGCCAAACCACCCCCTGAGCAGCTTTTGTAATAACGAATGCTATTTAACTGAGCACTATTCATACCTAGCCCTCTCTATTCTGCATATTGCCCTTGCTTTATAAAATATTTGCTTACTGGAGTCGCCCTCTAATCTTGATAGTGTACTCTCGTTATCAGACTTTACATATATACAGAAGTACTCACCTCGGCTGAGAATTGACCCAATTGCGTACTCAGTCATAGTAGCCTCGCTATCTACCGAATTGCCTCTTCTAGTAATGATACTATTTTGCTTAAATGTTCCGAATTTATTTAGGTTAGAAAGCAGGTTGTTTTTGTCCTGCAGGGTCATCACTCCTGTAATCATTACTTTTCTAGCAGTGTCGTCCACATAATTTTTTATATATCGCTGGGTTGTATCATACTCATACAGAGCAACTGACTTAATCATCAAAATAACCACTATAGGAATAATTATGACAAAGGCATATATTTTGCTCATAGCTCTACTCCTTTATATTGTCATTGAGCTTTTTTACAGACATGTACACCTTATCTCCTGTACTGCTTATAACCTCTGATATGGGTAGCATCGAACCCAATACTAAAGCAATACATATAGCGAATAAAATAATGGCAATAATAACATTCTTCATAGTTTTAATTCCTCACAAATCAATTCAAGATATGCTATCCTATCCATTTTCTGCTATCTAACGCCAGTACTAAGGATATTAATCTCAGAATCTACTGTATCCATTTGTGCTTCTGCCTTAACTCCACTTTCTCGACCATGTGTTGCCAATGGGACAATCACACTAATAAATAACGCCATTGCTATTGCAAACATAGCAATTGATAAAACTATTTTTTTCATAATACATTCTCCTTTTTTAATTCTAATTATTTTTATTTGAATTTATGTAAACCCTAGGGAATACCTTTTTACCTTTATACCTTTTTACCTTTTGAAGAAGCACAAACAAATAGAGAATATAAATACCTTAATAGCAACTCTCTCCTTATGGGCTATTAATAACATTCTCAAGACGCGTTGATATTGCTTCCCCACCAGTGCATGCACTGCTCGCAATAGTACTGCCATGTTTTGTGAGAGGCATTATTACACCTACTATCAATGCCATTGCCAAAGCAAAAAGTGCCACAGAAATTATAATTTGTTTCAACAAGTACCACTCTCCTTATACATTTACTTCTTAACAATATTACATATATTCAAAAGCCTTATATATCAACTCAAGCATAGGGCTTAGCATCAAACGTGCAATCTCGTATACTAAAGGTGCAATGCTAATAAATGCAAAGATATCAACGAAATCCAGGGTTTCTTCTGCAGTAATTAATGCAGCCTCATCTCTTTCTAATATTGCCCTATCTAAAATTTCCATTGCTACCTGATGGTCATTGAGGCTATATATTTCGAGTACCTCTGCTAACTTACACAGACTAGTATTTTCACCTACTCCTTTAAGCTCTATAAATGCTCTCCTCTTGTCACATATAAAGATTTGATAAAAATTGCTTAGTTGTTTCTTATATACCTTTGCTGCAGCAACAAGCTCTTGAATTATTTCAGTTGTCCTCACCCCCTCAACATTGGATAATTGCTGAAACACATATTCCAGCCTTATTATCTCTTGTTTACGAGCATAACCTCTTAGTACCCAGATTATTATGAACAATAAATCCCAACCAAACGAAGCAAAAAGGAGTAGTATAAAGTCACTCAATTTCAAGATTTTTAGACTGTCAACACCTATTTTAACCTGTTTATACCAGTCCTCATAAACTAGGGCAGTATTATTGTCAACACCAAGTATACGAGCAATTTCAGCCCTAAGGGACGCACTGTTATTATGCTGTGCTATTATCAAAATATCCTCATATAGCATTTTTCTACTGCTAGGTTCAAGCTTGCTTATTACATTAGTTTCAGGCACGTCCATCTGTAAAGCAGCTGTTGAACCCTGAATTATGTAATCTTTTTTATATTGCATATTAGTAAAATTAATAGAAATGATCACTAGCAAGGCTAAAAAAATACTTGTAATTTTAATTACATAAAGCTGATATAAGCTCAATGTTACTTCACTTAGCTCTAGCAACTTATTTGACATCTTTATCATAGGATTGTTTCTGTTATCCGTCAGCCACTTTGCTATCTTTCCAACCAAAGGTAAATTAGTGCATTTGTCTGCTATTTGCTGAAGCATTGTCATTTTTACACCACTTTTATCAATGCTTAGTCCTTTATTTAACTTATATGGCTTAATAGCCCTCCCCACCAGTATCATTATCACAGCAGCGCCAATTGCAATAAGCATTACATACTCCATTTCAAAGCCTCCTTAGCACCCTTACAACAAGTAGAGATACCAGTGAATACATAGCAATTCTTGTAAAGGCCTCCATCATATTAAAACTATATACCATGTTATCTGCTAGAATTAGCTTATTGATATAAACTACTGCCGGAAGGCTAAATAAACTAACAAGTAAAACAAAGACCTCATACCAAATAAGCCTTCTGCTCTTCTTTTTTTCAATGTTGTTATACCTTGTAATACTTCGACTGAGCTTATAAAGCTGAGATATCAGCTTCCCACCGTTCTCTCTATAATTGCATAATAAAACTACAAATATCCCAAACCATGTGTTCTCTAGCCTTTCCTTTGCGCTAATTAGCCCCTTGTTTAGGTCTGAGCAATCGCTAATGTATAGTACTACTCTGCCTAGTCTGCTATCACAATGGGTGATACATTCTGTAAGAGCAGGCGTAATCCTATTGTGTGTAACAAAGCTGCTTCTAAACTGGTCTATTAGTATAGGTATCTTTTGGTTCATATTGAATTTTAGATAATCTATACAAAGCGTAAAAATGTAATATGGGATGAGCATGCATAGAAACAGTGCGATTACACAGGTATACCAAAGTTTAAGAATACTGCAAAGCATATAAAAGCCTGATAGTCCTGCAATTGGCAATATAATTGTTGACACACAAATTAGCATTGTATGCACAGTATTATTTAAAAATAATCCTCTTACTCTTTTGTCGAGTATATTTCTTAGTTGATAAAGTAATGGGATTGAAGTAACAAGTATCAAAGCTTTATGCAGCTTGTGAATACTCTTATCTATTTTTACACCGGCTACCATGTTATTCTTATACTTTGATATTGTAATTCCCACAATTATTAATAAAAAGCCTAATAATACTGCTATTAGCAAAGTATATTCTTGTATTGAATCAATCAATGTACCCCACCTCCTGATCTGTCCAAAGATGCTCTAGTAGCTGCACATCGTTCTGTGTTATCTCATACTCCATACATGAGATTAGCTGGCTTTTTGAAATACCCTTTTGTACAGTTTCATAGCACTCCCTTTCCTTATTGAATCTGAATAGGTCATTTACCTCGAAAGACATATCCTGTTCATGAGCAATTACTTCTGATAACTTATAAACATAACGATGTCCCGTTTGTCTATCTAGCTTAATCTGTATGACCAGGTCAATTGCATCGGCAACATCAAATTGTGCTTCCCTAAAATCAGTATAATTACCTGTTTGCATCAATAGTTGCCTTAAGTCATGAACCATTCTTGACACACTTGATGTATGGAAGGTAAACAAGCTTCCCCTTGCTTGTCTGAGCATTGCCTTAATCATCTCAAAGGCCTCGTTACAGCTTCGAACCTCACCATATATTATGATATCCCTATTTAATCTAAAGAAAATTTCAGTAATATCAGAAGGTTTGTAATTGTTGGAGTATTGTAGCTCTACAATATTTTTTTCTGGATAATTACCTGAAATATTGAGCTCATGTATGTTTTCAGCCAACCCAATACTAATATTTTTATCCAGGTTAGATATAATTAGTTGGTCAGCTGCCGTGGTTTTGCCTGAACCTTGCTCCCCAATAATTGCAACATTTCGTCTTCCTTTTCCAGCAAGAAGCTCAATAATACGTGCAATACGTTTTTCTACAAAGCTGTCTCTATACTTCTGAAGCTCGGTCTTTTGAGCAAAAAGTCTTATGTTCACAACATAGTGCCTTGATAGAGGCGGTCTCAAAGCAGTCACTCTGGCACCATTTAATAGCATTGCATAAATCAGTGGCGCACCAGCATTCATTTCCTCTCTGGCTGTGGAGGTAAGACGGTTTTCAATCACTTTTTTATAGCATTCCACACTATAAAATCTAAAATTGGGGTTAGCAATATGTTTCTTTATACCCTTATATTGTAGCCATATGTAATCATGCCTCGTGCAGGCCACTTCATTTAGTTCATTATCAAAGATCAACTCATCTAAAATAGAGTAACCATATGTCTCTTGGTATATAATCTGTGACAGCTTAAAAAGCTTTTTGTCAAAGTCATCTCCCTCGCTTATGCTATATCTATCAAGATGCTGAGCCAGCTTTAAGTCAACTGATGATACTTGAATCTTGTGATCTGAATTTAACACTGATAAAGAAGATAAGCTTTCACTCTCCTGCC
Source organism: Bacillota bacterium (assembly GCA_023439045.1). Classification (GTDB taxonomy): domain Bacteria; phylum Bacillota; class Clostridia; order Acetivibrionales; family DSM-1351; genus Ruminiclostridium. The sequence goes on from JAEXOY010000042.1 coordinate 111,721, forward strand.
CAAGAAATATATTTTTGTAGTAGTCTATGTGATATTGCCTTATATAGCTGTCCACAGTTCTAGTATTTATTAAAGAAGACTTTTCTACTAAAAGAAAGTAAATAGTATTTATCAAAAACTGCCTTGCTTCCTTACAACCTTCAATGGCAAGACGTTTCTTATCTTGTTTGTCCTTCTCAATTACCGAAGCTTCTATTAATTTAAGTGATTTAGAACCACCTTGGTTACTGAGTTGTTCTTCAACATATTCATACAGATAGGCTAAAGTGGATTGCTCTTTCATTTATTCACCTCTTTAATACTCCCAAAATCTACTTACTCTGTTTTTTCATAACTCACTTTACACTATCATACTCCCTAAATACTCTTATTAGTGCGAGTTCTGAGTCTATTAATAAAACTGAGTGAAGGTACGCCAATCTCTTTTACAGAGGAATCATGTATGTTTTTCTCAAGTTCCAGTTCATGTATTAATCTTTTTGTAAGTACTTTGATGGAGCGATTGTATTCCGTATCATGCTGCTGATAAAGTAAGAGGTTGTTTCTGTTTTTCATCTCCTGTAAAGTCCTGCAATATGGCAATACATGGATTTCACTTAGGCTTAATTTTTCCCTGACATCAGAACTTCTTGGAAACATATCCCGATACTGGTTTAATATATTAATCTCTATCTGGCTATAAAACGCTTCTTTTTCATTCACAAGACACTCTCCTTCTTCCATAAGGGTATCAACATCTTGGGTCATCAGATTCATCACTGCACTTGATTCTTGGAGTAAATAATTTGTAAGTGTATTTTCTCTACCTGCAGCTGTATCTACTAAAACTATGTCGAAAGTATCCTTTAGTAGTTGAAATGTATGTTTATATTGTTCAATATACTTCTGTGTAAATGACTTAGTACTTTTGAAGCTACCAAGAAAGGATATACCATTTACTTTTGGAATAGACTTAAGAATGCCCTCATCTATTTGCTGCCTCCCTAACATATGGTTAGCTAAATCCTCTAGTCCTATCTCAGTAGGTTTGACTCCTAACAACCGATAAAGACCTGAATACTTATAATTGAGGCAGCAAACAATTATAGAAAGCTTACCATCACATTGTTCCATAATTTGCTGTGCTAGAAGATATGTAAACACTGTTCTTCCGCTCTTTTTTGAATTTGACCATACTGTAATAATCTTCCCCATACTCCGTCCTCCTAATATAAACTTTCATTTTTCTTATTTACTGGCTCCTATTGTACAGAATTGCAATATAGCTCGTAGATTAGCTTACCTGCTTGTCCTGCTGTATAAATTTTGTTTCTATCTTGCTCATTTAATATAAGTTTTAAATATGCAACCTTAGAGTTGACACTAGTGCTTGATCCAAACGGTACTCCCGCATCGTCCAATACATCTTTAACCTCTACTTTTTTAAGTATTAAATCTATATGGCTGTCAAGAGTATTTTTGCACCTTATATCAACGTAACTGCCCTTTTTTATAAGATTTGCAAGCCTCTCCTCGAGAGTAACAGGTAGAACAATAATTCTTTCATCAGGGGAGAACCAATCATTTTTCTCCAAAAGATTATGCTTGCCTAAATATTCACCCGAGGTAAGAGCTATAATAGTCTTTTTACCCACTACGTCTGATAGCTTTTGAGGCATATAATCACGAAAGCTGGTCTGCCTTATTTTTTCAATTCCCACCTGATTGTCTGAGATAATAGTTCCAGGCTCAATTTGTGCTTTAGCTACCACTACATTGCAATAGCCTTCATAGTCCACAGGGTAGTATTTGAATAAAATAAATAACCCAATTGCATTGGCAATAATGAATGTACCAATACAAATCAAAGCAGTTTTTATAATAAGTCGTCTGCTCATAAAATTATCTCCTTGTTTTTGGTTTAATTTTGGGGTTAGACTGATTGTCTTTTGGAGCTTTAGATTTACTTAGATGAGTATTAATGCGCACTTGATACATTGACACATTGGAGGGAGCTTAGTTATCTCTATGAAGCTTAATATACACCTAGAGCATTAATACACTTAGAGAGCTTAAGATATCGCTATGAAGCTTAACCTGGAGCATTAATACACTTGAAGGTAGCTTAAGATGTATTTAGCAATACTTTATATAATATTACCTATCTTGCTGGCCAAATAATCTTGCGACAAAGGACTTTTTTTGTTTAGTACACATTACTATGCTCCATATATCCCATAAGGACTGCTGAAGCAGTGAATTTTTAACCTTAAGAATATTGGAACACTCTCCAATATAGCTTCTACACATACCCAGGTAAATTTCCTTTTCATAGGGAATTGATATTGCTTTACAAGTAATAGATATTTCATTGCAAGGAATTGATATAGCTTTGCAAGGAATTGATATTGCTTTATTACTAATTACCTCGTTACCTAGCATTTGCTGAAGGTTCGGCAGTGAAAGGTATTCGTTATAGTACTTATTTATTACAAGTACACTTAGCGATTCTATAGTGATATTATCTCTTAGCTGAATAATATTATATGGGTTCATATCAGAAACTATTATTTCGTAATAGATATATTGACGTACTAATTTTAAAGCTTGAAGGGAACAATCTACAATTATCAAAGTGTATTTACTTCTCAGCAAAGAAAGTTGTTTTGCCAGTATAGAAGCCTTTTGTAAATCTGATTCATTTTCTGCTTGTCCAAAATCTATTAAAGTATTAAAGGTTACATAATCAAATCCATCAGGAGCTCTGATTAATTTTGGCTCTGTGACTAGTTCCTTTTGTTCTTTTTTATATGTAGCCGATGAATGCGCTGTAGGTGCTTTACCGGTAATATTAGAAGATAGCTGCATCCTGCTATTTAGGCTTAGATCCAAATAACAGGTTTCATAGCCCTGCTTTACAGCCAACTCACACATTGCATAAGCTACTGTGCTTATGCCCGTACCACTTACACCCCACACACCAATAATATTAGGTCTGCCTATTTCACTTTTAGATGCGCTTAATGGGGCAGTATGGTTTTTCTTAGCCATATGAAATTGTTCGATTTCTCTAAATGCAGTAATTACTTCTTCTATGCTTTGGTACCTAAACTCCTTATTGTATTGTGTACATTTTCTTATAATATTAAGAATATCCTGGGCCAAATGGTTATCCTTATGGATATTGCTTGAATGGCGTGTATCATGTTTAATAAGATTAGTTATGCTATTTGGTATCTCTTTGTGGATTTGTGATATTGCTTCAGGTCTAGCTGCTGTTAATAATACAAATATTGTGATCCCAAAGGAGTATATATCTGAAGTAAAATCAGCGCTTTGTCCACTATAAACCTCAGGTGCAGCATACCCCCGTGTGCCTATGAAAGCTGTTTCAGAACACATATTTTTCTCAGTTAAGACAACTGAAACCCCAAAATCAACCAGCTTGATGTAATCTTCTTTTGTAATAATTATATTATGGGGTTTCATATCTCTGTAAATCACCGGCTGGGGCTCTAACCTGTGTAAATAATTTAGTACATTGAGAAGCTGAAAGCCTATACTTAATACCCTTTCGGGTTGAAGGGCCCCATGATTATCAAGTATTTGTTTTAAGGTATCACCCTCAATATAATCTTCTACAATATAAACAGCCTCCTGTTCATCATAAACATCACATATTCTTGGCAGAGCTGGGTGATTTAAGCGTTTTAGTACTTGTGGCTCAATATGTGCACTTATTGAGGTCTCTCTGTCTTTTGGTATCTGTTTGACAGCCCAGATATTTCCGAGCATAACATTCTCCGCCAAAAAAACTGTTCCACAGCCGCCTTTTCCTAGTTCACGTATAAACTTATACTTTGAATTAAATATTGAATCCGTCATAATACACCTTAAAAATGAAATACTGATTTATAGATAATGTTTAGAAGTGATAACCAGAATTAATAATAAAGCTAAACATGTAAGAGTTATTTGATTTAAACTCTACACTAATGCTTTCGCATATGAAACTAAAATAGTTAATAAATTTAGTTAATTTACGAAAATTTCTGATATGCACAACCGAGAAAGTAAGAATTGGAAAATAAAGTAAGTAATTTGATTATAAATCATGTTGATAGAGAATGCAATAGAATATTTATAATAATTAAAACTTTATTTAAGTCACATACCTTTATTGTACTTACCGAAAGCCTCCCTCTTAATTAAGAACCGGGCGTAAATAAGACCCGAGTGTAAATAAGAACCGAGCATAAATAAGAACCGAGCACAAATTAGGAACTATACCCCCTCTAAGTTGAAATCCGGAATATATTGTGTATCTGAAGAATTTCTTTCTTGAACATATCCATTTGTAAGGCCTAAACTGTATAAGTGCTGGGTAACCCTTTCATATTCAGCTCGTGTTATGGGTCTATTTACCTTTGGAAACTCATTCGCTCTATAAAAAGGCGTATACTGGCTCATCAAGGATACATAAACAGTTTTGGGCAGATTCTCTGCAATCCAATTAAGTATATTAATACTGCCCTTGGTATGTCCAGGTAGTATTAGATGCCTTATTATAAGACCCCTTTTTATTATCCCATTTTCATCAAATACTGGAGAGCCTACCTGCCTAAACATCTCCAATATTGCCTTTTCGCAAATTTGAGGATAATCGGGTGCGAAGGAATAGGCTTGTGCTGTTTTTTCTGAAAAGTACTTAAAGTCTGGCAAATAAACATCAACTATAGTCTCAAGCTCCTTGAGGGTAGCTACCTTTTCATAACCATTTGAGTTATAAACTACAGGTATTTTTAACTGTCCTGACTCTTTTAGAGGTAAAATACTCCCTATTATTGCGTCAGTGTAATGAGTAGGATTAACAAGATTGATATTATGTGCACCGCTTAATTGTAACTCTAAATAAATCTCCATCAGGCGCTCTATAGCTACTTCCTTACCAAAGTTGCCCTGGCTAATATCATAGTTCTGACAATATATACACTTTAAATTGCAGCCCGAAAAAAATACTGTTCCTGACCCAACTTTTCCACTAATGCAGGGTTCCTCCCATTGGTGAAGAAAGGCTTTGGCCACCTTTGGCATAGCATATGACTTGCAAAACCCCACATTTATTTTACGATTGACTCCACAATTCCTTGGACACTTTGTGCACAATTCTTCCATATTCTAAACTAAGCTCCCCGTAAATAATTAACAATATTGTAACCAGTATTTACATTAACATAAATTAAAAATATAATTATCATTATAGTTCTAATAAAATATTATACTGTACTTGTAAAAAACACAGTATTAAATTTATATTTATTTATTCAAAAACTAGAAATGTCTTGGAGAAAGGATTATTTATCAAAAAATGCGAGTTAATTCAGTGGGATTTAAGGAGCGAAAAAGCCGTTTTCCAAAAAACGCTTTTCTTGCTATTTTATATATATTGGTTATTTTAATAGTTGCAGTTGGTGTGCTTTCTTTTATTTCAGGGTTTAATCTTACACACCCGAAGAAGATTGAAACTCCACAGATTACATCAAATATAGCTCCTGATTACCGGAATGTTAGCTTTTATTGTATTGAGTCAAAGGAGAAGCTCAATGGTTGGTACTTTAATGCCTTAGGGTCAAAAAACACAGTACTTATTGTTCATGGTTATGGACAAAATAGACTTCCTTTTGGAGAAGATACTTTTAAGCTCATTTCAATGCTCAATGATAAGGGCTATAATGTAATGACCTATGACCTACGTGGTGCAGGCAATTCGTCAGGTTCCATTTCTACCTTCGGTAAAAATGAGAAGATTGACGTTATGAGCGCAATTAAATACCTAAAGCAGCAAGGGACCCAAAATATTATTATTCTGGGTTATTCCACTGGTGCCTCCGCTAGCCTTTCAGCACTACTAGAAACCCCATATAGAGATAGCATCGCTGGGATTATTGCAGATAGTCCCTATTCAAAGGTTGACAATTTTATAACGGATTTGATTTCTGAAAAGACACATTACCCTAGTTTTCCTTTTGATCACACTATAAAGCTAGTAGTCAAACAGATTTGTAAGGCTGATAGCAGCTTGGATATTATATCAAAGATACCCGACATCATACCGACACCAGTCTTGTTTATTGATGGACAACAGGAGAACTTCAGGCATTATGGAAATACCAAGCTTCTGTATGAAATGTACTCTCGTAAGCACCCTACTACAGCTTATTATTGGAACTCTGGAGCTACAGATTACCTTGGGAGCTATATGAAATCTCCTGATGAATACATGGACAGAATTATGGAGTTTATAGAATTGTCATTGTCAAAGTCAGAGGTAGTAAAGTAACTAGCTCTGATTTTGTATGAAGTTTCTCAATATTTGTTTTGTTTGTTTATACAGAGTATCAAGCGTTGAATTTTCTATACCTCTCTGGCAGGGGTAGGATTTACCAGCCATTTCAGTCCGCTATTCATTAACGCTGCAACGTAGCTGAAGGAGCTGTTTGCAATAATCATGCCCTTACACATGGACATTAATTGCATATCGATATAATTTCTACCATGAGTGTTTCCCCGAACTGTTGTAAGGCGATTTTCAATAAGGTTAAGCCCAAGTGCTTCCTTATTATTTAAGCACCAATCAATATCGTCTGAAAAGAGAAAGTACTGTCCATCCAGTACAGCATTTTCAAGATTAACAATAGCGTCTTTATAAAAGCCTTCGTTTAGAGCCCACCCTAATTTAACAAAGTCACCTCTCCTAATATGAATGCTAATAGAATTAGAGGTCCTTATCTTCTCTTCAATGTTAAGATTAGTACTATCGGTTATTTTGGGAAAGGTAAGTTCTTTTAACAAAATTTTACGATTTAAGTCTAACCAACCCTTACATATCCAATACCCGTGATAGTACACATTACCATGAGCACTTAGTATTTCGCTTATACACTTGTTTGCTGGTGTATAGATATAATTCCCATCAAATTTGAAATCCGAGGTTTCGGCTACAAGAAATAAATCATTCCCGCTTTCCTTAAACTGCTGTGCAACTGAGAACCCTTTTGAAACATTCTCAACAATATCTGACCATACATCCTTGTCAAAGTACTCGCTTAGTCGATTTGTCTTTACCCCAAAAAGACTTTCAATCTCATATCCATTATGGTCGTGTGGTAGGAAGAAATATGTATCATCAAGCCAACACTGTTCGCCTGTATATAATTCTACATTTCTTGCAAAAATGTATTGGAATATCTGGTTTCCCAGTCCCCCATTTATAAGTGCAATCTTCATTTCTTACTGCCTCCTCATAAGATATACAGAACTGCTGTATGCATTAGCTTTACAGCAGCCCTAAAATGAGAAATGTCGTTATTTTTTTGTATCGAAATAAGTGGTTGTAGCCGCAACAGCATTGTACTTACTTGCCCGATAAGCATTTGTCGCCACCTTACCATTATTAATCTTTTTGATCTCTGTGGCAAGTTTATCTAGCACGTTATTAGCCTGCTTATTATTGGATTGTTCAACATTCTCGATCTCTCTAAGTGTATTCACAATCTTTTCTATTATTTGTCTCAACTCTGATAGGCCATCAATATCATGAACATTAAGCTGGTCAAGAGAGTTAACCTTTTTTATAGACTTTAGCCTTTCAAAGTATACCGAAAATGCCTCATCAGACTTATCTATCCTGTCTATAAGTTCCTGTTTTGCATCTATGGATTTCTGTAAAGCCTCGATAGAATCCTCAGTAATTACAGTAGACTGTCTTCTTGTCTCTTCAAGCACTTGGCCTAACAATTCAAGCTTATTTAAAGACAACTGTATTAGCTTCTTTACATATTCCTCCGGTGTCATCTATTACCCCCTAATCATTATACCAAACCCGCAGCAGCAAGAGAAGATGAGGTATTTGGGGCTATAGCCTGTTTAGGTGCACTATGCTTAGCTAACTTCATGGCTTGAACCCAAGTATCCCTAAATTCCTTTGAGAGGTTTAGAACTTCCTCCAGTATTTCAATATCTTTTTTAATATCAGCAGTAATAAGCCTTTGATTCATATAATCGTAAAGCAGATACATTGTTTCTGAAACAGGGTATTTCATATCAAGAGTAACCTTAAATTCCGTAATAATATTCTGTGCCTTTACAATACAGGTATGCGCCTTTTCCACTTCCTTTTTTTCAACATTATTAATTGCCTGCATGAGAAATTTAACCAGGCCATTGTATAGCATAAGCGTTAGTTCTTCCGGTGTGGAAGTATTAATAGTGTTCGCTCTATATTGATCCATAAGTAACCTCCGTATATTAGTTATTATCCTAAGCTTGATAGCTGCGATGTAAGCCAGTTACTTTGGGCACTTAGCTTTGACATTGCTGTCTCTAATGCGGAATATTTCTTGTAGTAAGCTGTTTCTTTAGCATCAAGCTTACTAGCAAGGTCTGTCATTCTTGTCTGATAATCTGTAATTTCGTTATATAACACATTGCTATATTCGGAATAATCACCGACAAGCCCAGCCTGTTCAAGAAGTAGACCCTTTTTACCGTTTGAATCTCTAATTGTTCTAATATTACTCTCTATTATATCAAAGAATCTACTAGCAAGACCTTGACTTTGGTAACTTTCAGTTTTTTCTTGTTTTGTTGCGTTACTGGACAACTCCTTTGCAGGTGCTGTAAACAAACTCTGTACAGCATCAGGGTCTTTTGCTATAGCAGCTTTGAGGGCATCCTCATCTATAGTAAGAACTCCCTTATCGGACCAAGAAGTTGAAGAGATTCCAATATCATTAAGCGATAGCTTTTGCCCTTTAACGGTATCTGTTAATGCCCTATTCATATCATCCAGCATATTTTGCAGAATATTATCATTCCTGAGTAGACCAGTTTTAGCCTTGGCTTCCCACTTCTCTATCTGTTCCTCCGTCATTGCTGATTTCTCTTCAGTGCTAAGCGGCTGATAGCTTCTGTCATATTTTTCAGAAAGCTTCGTGTTGACTTTATCTAGCATTTCATTATATTTGTTTACAAAGTTCTTTATGTTGTTAAATAACGAGTCAGTATCTCTCGTAATGGTAATGGTTTCTTCTGCAGTGCTTACATCTTTCAATTTAATGTTGATTCCATTTACCGTTATGGAATTATCACTTCGCGTTATCTTCTGTCCGTTTATCGATATAACAGCATCTTTTCCCTCTTTAAAATTAGCCACATTTGTGTTATCTAAAAGGTTTAATGCCTTGAAGAAGTCTCCACCTTCATCATTAATATTAACCGATGTACCTGCTCCTAATTTCTTGGACTCAATCTTTATAGAATCTGATAGTACGTCATATGACATCCTCACATTGGCACTTTCATTGGAGTTAACCTTATTAAAAACATCCTCCAATGTATCTGTTGAATTAAATGTAAACTCAACATTATTTATAGAAAATCTCAGCTTGTCATCATAGTTAAAATTAAAGGAATTTGAAAGAGAATTCCTCAATTCTGATAATGTTGTGTTTGTAGAAATTCTGTTGTTTTTGTTGGAATCAGTAGTAAAGCCCATTTCCCCAACTGCAGACTGACTTTCATCTGTTGGTGAAGAAACAGAAAAGCTTGTAACACCACTAGCTACATCTGAAGTAAACTTTAATACATTATTATCACCAACAGATGCTGTAATTTTGCCTGTTCCAAAAGCCCTGGTAATCTGGCTGTTCAAGGTCCTCAGCAATGCATCTGTCTCTGTCTCGGTCCCTATCGTTGCCATGTCCGAAGGTATAGTAATTTGCTGACTTACACCATCTACATTAAGCATGAACTTTTTTCCCTTGAGCCCCTCATAGTTAAAGGGCTGAGAACCAGAAACATCTTTTGAAATAGCCTTCGAGCTAGTAATATAACCAGCACTGGCAATTGCATCAACCTTGACTTTATATGTACCTGCTGTGGAGTCTGCATTTGCAACAACAGAAAAAGCAGTTGAAGAATTTGTAACCGTCATTGACTTGTATGCTGCCTGAGACAAAAGATTAGTTTGCATTTTGGCAACGTCAAAATACTCGTCCTTTAAGCCTTTAACCAAACTTGTTATATCTCTATATGCATCTATTTTCCACTCTGCAAGTTGCTTTTTTTGCGAAAGCTTATCATACGGTGCTCTTTCAACTGTCATCAGCTGCTTAATAAGAGAATCCGTATCAAGGCCTGTGGATAATCCACTAATTCTAAGCTTTGATGAAGAAGTATATCCATTTAGAGCACTTATTGGCATAGTATCAATCCTTTCTTAAATGTATGTAACTACATGTTTTATCTTATATAATGCAATCATATGTTAGCTTATATAATACAATATAAGTTATCGTCTCTCATCAACTAGTACACCAGCCATCTCACATAGCTTGGCAACCATATCTAGAACCTTCTCATTGGGTATCTCTCTGATAATTTCATTTGTGTCTGTATCTATAACCTTTACCATTATCTCTTTTGTCTTTTCGTGGATGGTAAACTCAAACTTCTTGTTTGCACCCATAATGGCTTTGTTAGCCTTTTCAATAGCATCAATAACTACTTTCTCAGATATCGGCATTTGACTTCTTTCCTGTGTGGTAATCTGAGAGATAAGCATTGTGTCATAAGTTTGCTTTTCTGATGCCGGTTGCGCAAGCTGTGCAGGAACCTGTGTTGAAGTCTGGGACGTCTTAATTATATCCTGAGGAAGGGCAGCCGTACTTAAACCCTCAATTCTCATAATATTACCTCCAATTCTAAACAAATAAATTACCTTGTCTTACTGATTAAACTATGTTCTAATCCTTACAGACTATTCTTATTTTATTTATCGGCTGAGTTAGTAAATAAGTTAATAGATATTTGGAAATATAATGTTGTTAAAAATATAATGTTGTTTAAAATATAAATTTGTTAAAAATTAAGGTATTATTGTCGATATAAATAAAGAAGAATTTGGTTTTATTATTTGTAAGAGTTTTGTTTATTAATATAGGTACAGGGGGCATAAATGCTACAGCATGAGAAAAAGCTTGAAATACTCAATCTAGTTAGAGAATACAGCAACCTCTTCCATAAACCAGCACCTTACCATAGCGGTGATAGGATACCCTACGCGGCGAGAGTATTTGACTCAGATGATGTATGTGCTTTGGTGGATAGTGCTTTGGACTTCTGGCTAACAGCAGGTAAATATGCCGATATGTTTGAGAAAGAATTTTCTAGATATCTTGGTGTAAAACACTCAATTCTAGTTAATTCAGGTTCATCTGCTAATCTTTTAGCATTTATGACGCTTACCTCTCCACTATTGGGGGAAAGATCAATACAGCCTGGAGATGAGGTTATTACAGTAGCGGCAGGTTTCCCTACTACTGTGGCTCCCATTGTTCAATATGGTGCAATTCCTGTTTTTGTAGACGTCTGCTTACCTACATATAATATTGATACCTCTATGTTAGAGGATGCATACAGCCCTAAAACAAAGGCTGTTATGCTTGCCCACACTTTGGGTAATCCATTTGACATAAAGGCTGTGAAAGGCTTTTGTGACAAATACAACCTATGGTTAATAGAGGACAACTGTGATGCACTAGGTTCACTATATACTCTTGATGGATTGACAAAAAAGACTGGAACCTTCGGTGATATTGGTACGTCCAGCTTTTACCCTCCTCACCATATGACAATGGGAGAAGGCGGTGCTGTATACACTGATAATGCCCTGCTACATAAGATAATGCTGTCCCTTAGGGACTGGGGGCGCGACTGTGTGTGTCCGTCTGGCAGGGATAATTTCTGCGGCAGTAGATTTGATGGTCAGTACGGCGAGCTGCCAAAAGGCTATGACCACAAATATGTCTACTCACATTTTGGGTATAACCTCAAGGCTACTGATATGCAGGCGGCCGTTGGCTGCGAGCAGCTAAAGAAGTTGGATAGCTTCTGTGCGACTAGGCGTAAAAACTGGCATTTGCTAAGAGCTGGACTTGCAGATATGAATGACTTTTTTATTTTGCCTGAGCCTTCACCTGATTCTGATCCCTCCTGGTTTGGTTTCTTGCTAACCCTCAGGGACAATTGTGGCATCGATAGAGAAACAATCGTTCGTAAGCTTGAAGCTTCTGGCATCCAGACAAGAATGCTCTTTGCGGGTAATCTTATAAAGCATCCCTGCTTTGATGAAATGCGTGCCTCAGGTAAAGGCTATCGAGTAGTTGGCTCACTTGACACTACCGATAAAATTATGAATGATACCTTTTGGGTGGGGGTTTATCCGGGGATTACTGAAGAGATGGTAGGAGATATGATAAGACATCTACAACATCTATAAAACTTAACATTAAGCCCTACTAGCTTTAGCCCTTAATATCATGTTAGATATTGCATTCACAATCATAAAACCTTTTTTTAAGACTAATATTGCCTTTTTCTAATACATTTATAATTGTTTTAACTATGGTACTAGATGTATTGGGCTGAAAATAGGGATTCTCTATATTTTTAACGTTTTTAGTCAATCCTGCGTTAATAGCCTTTACTATTTCAGCCTTATAGGGTTGGCAGTTAATCACTGATTCGGCACGAGTTCTCCCTTTTTGTCTATCGCCAATATCTATAGTAACTACATTCAAGCTTGGTGCCTCGTAAATGCCACTAGAAGAATTTCCTATAACCAATTTACAATGCTTCATTGCACTTAAATATCTAAGGAGTCCTAGGCTCTTGAATGCTACAGTCATTTTTTTATTTTTACTAACATACTCATCAATCATGTTGTTTATTATGTTTCCGTTAGCATCAGAATTAGCTTTAGTGAAAATAAACTTCATGTCCTTAAATTCATCAATAGCATCTAGTAACTCCTGGAACTGTATTGCAATATTAATGTTTTCAAGGGTAACGGGGTGAAAGGTAACTATTGAATACTTCTCTCCTAAATTAAAACCAATACTATGCTCTAATTCTTCCTTACCAAGCAACTTGGTAGTAAGTATATTTTCTACTCCTAGGCTACCTACATTAAATATACAGTTTGGATTCTCTCCAAGCTGAATAACTCTTTTTCTCGATTGCTCACAACTAACAAAATGCAGACAGCTCATTTTTGTTATGCTATGCCTAAAAAATTCATCTGTTGCACCCTCAGTTGTATCTCCACCATACAGATGCGCTATAGGTATATTTAAAACTGCTGCCACAGTAGCAACAGCAAAGGTTTCATACCTATCTCCTAATAGTACTAAAATATCAGGTTTAAAATTTGAAAAGTACTCTGAAAACTTCTTAATTGTGATAGAAATATTATTTAATATTCCAACAGGAGTAAAAATATCAGTAATGATATCTATTTTCTTATGAATAGGAAATCCTTCTTGCTCAATTTCTCTATATGTGAAGCCAAAGTGCTCATGAAGGTGCATTCCTGTAGCTACAATTTTTAAGTCAACATTGTTCAATTTTAAAAATTCGGAAATGACAGGCTTAAGCAAACCAAATTCCGCTCTTGTTCCTGTTACGATAGTAATAGTTTTTTTCATACCTCTATCATCTCATCCTTTACAAAGTCTCTTTTTGCTGTTGTACCTAATATTTCAAACCACTTCATAGGACTAATTCCATTTCCTGGACGCTTAGTGGTAATGTTTTGATTGGTATATATTTCTCCTTCTTTTATGTCCTCTTTTGCCACAATGCTTTTTCTAGCTATATAAATATTCTTTGACTCTGATTGAGAAGGAATTTTTATATCACTACCAAGAGATGTTTCTACATTTCTAATACTCTTAACCATCTGTTGGAGTTCCTCGGGAAGTAGGCTCGCCTTATGATCTGGACCTGCCAGGTTTCTATCTAAAGTAAAATGCTTCTCTATTACTTCTGCACCCATTGCAACAGCAGCAATTGGAACTTCAATTCCAAGTGTATGATCTGAGTATCCAATTTTTACATTAAAAGTTGATTTCATAGATACCATAGCTCTTAAATTAACATCTGCAAAAGGCGTAGGATACTCAGTATTACAATGTAGAAGTGTAATGTCATCGCAACCATATAATCTTAGTATATCTATAGCTTGGGCTATTTCATCCATATTACACATCCCAGTAGACATAATTACCTTTTTCTTAGTTTTTGCAATTTCAATCAGATACGGTAAATTTGTAATTTCACCAGAAGGAATTTTCCATATAGCTATACCAAGCTGTTGTAAGAACATAATACTCTCTATATCAAATGGTGTCGATAAAAATGTTATACCCACTTTTTCGCAATGTAGCTTTATCTCAATATGAGATTCATATGAAAGCTCTAATTTCTTTATCATATCGAATTGGCTTTCACTTGAATTAGTTGTGCTAATTTGGTAATCTGCTTTCTTTGCACTTTTTGATACAAGACTTTCTGTACAAAATGTTTGAAATTTTACAGCATCTGCACCTGCCTTCTTTGCAGCCTCTATCATTCTTTTGGCCAAATTTATATCATTATTATGATTTACGCCTGCTTCGGCAATAATATAAGTTTTTTTCATTTTGTAAGTCCTCTAAACTATAACTTCTTTAATTTTCTTGCAGGGATTTCCTACTGCAACACAATTGCTAGATATATCGGAGATAACTACACTTCCAGCACCTATTATAGTGTTCTTACCTATTGATTTATTTTGGATAATAACAGCTCCTGCACCTATGTGGGAATTTTCGCCTATTACTACTCCCCCACATAAGGTTGCAGAAGTTGCAATATGACAGTACTCATTAACTATGCAGTCATGTTCTACAACAACATTTGAATTAATTATTGCCATATTATAAATCTTACTCCCTGCATTTACTATAGCATTTTTCCCTATATAGATTCCCTCTCCAATATCAGTAAATGAACTTATTATAGCCGTCTTATCAAATATATTAGGAGTAATAAAACCAATGTCTTTAAGCATTTTATATATTTTATATCTAGGCCTTATATCCCCAATACTACCAACACATACAAAGGCATTTTGACATCTTGTGTAAATGCTTGGCAAGTCAAAGTCTGCACCAATTACAGGTATATTATAGATTGAGTCCCCTTTTTTTAACTTCTCATCTATTATTCCTTCTATCTTAAATATTTTAGCTTCAATTATACTGTCAATTATGCTCCTACAATGCCCACCCGCTCCTATAAGCACAATACTTTGCATATGTTATACCCCTAACTGCCTCTTCATATTTTCCATTTCCTCTAATTGACCCATATCTAGCCACGACTTCTCACTTACTGGATAAACTCCTATATTGTAGCCCTTATTTCTGCAATTGATTACTATATCCGGAAATCCTATGGCTTCATTTTCCTTAAGCTCCGATAATATATCCGGTTCTACCACATAAAAACCGGTATTCGTCAAAAATGAATATTCTGGTTTCTCTATGAAACTTTCTATTCCACCACTTTTACTCATATTGACTACACCATAGGGAACCACTAGATGCTTATATGCACAAACCATAGTAATAGAGTTATTATTATCTACATGAAATTTATATATATCGCTATAGTCCTCTTTAAGAATAATATCACAATTAGTAAGGAAAAACGTTTTTGTAATTTTTCCTTTAAGCAGATTTAACCCCCCTCCTGTTCCTAATGGAACTTCTTCCTCATAGAAGGTGATATCTTTATCTGTTTCACTAAAATATGCCTTTATCATATTCCTTTGGTGATTAACAATAAAATTAAATTGCTTACAACCAAACTCATAAAACTTGTTAATTATATGTTCTGCAATTGGCAACTCTCCTATAGGCATAAGAGGTTTTGGTAGTACCTTCGTATATGGATAGAGTCTTGTTCCCTTGCCGCCTGCCATTACAACTACTGGTAAGTCAAGCTCATATCGTTTATGTACACTGTACCTCTCATCAGAAAATATAATATCCACAACTTTTCTTGATGAATTAATCACTGGAATAGAGAACAGTCCTGTTTTAACCATAATTTCCGTTGCCCTATTTTTTTCAGATACCAAAACATATCTGGGCGAATAATTTGCAATATTTGTTAATGGATCCCTTAGGTTCCCACCTCTTATTAGATATCTTCTCATATCACCATCTGTTAGTGTTGCAACAAATGTCTCTTCCTTCATAACAAGTAGTATCTTTGGTATAATATTATCAAATTGTCTCATTGCATCTAATAAGTTTTTATTTTCATCAATTAAAAAGTTATCTATATACATTTCAATTTCCACCTATAAAATTATTATATATTTGTGTAAGCCTATCTATTTCTAATGTCCCCAGATTGCTACTACATGGGATATTGATAATATTTTCATGGTAGTAAATTGCCTTCTCGATTTTATAACTTTGCTCGTCCACATATGGATATTGCATATTAATAAGCCCCCATATTGGCCTAACTTGAACCTGATTGTTAAGGAAGTACTCTATTAAACTATTTTTACATCCCCTTGCCAATAAAGAATAGAACCAATAATTTGGACGAATATTCTCTTTAAAATCTAAAAGCTTTAATCCCTTTTCTCTTATTAAAAAGTAATTCTTTGCTTTTATATTGATAAAATTTTCTAGCTGTTCTAGTTGAGCTACACCAATTGCAGCTTGAACATTCGTCATTCTATAATTATACCCTATTTCATTGTGTATAAAGTTTATTTCATCATCCTTTGCCTGAGTAGATAAATACTTTGCTCTTTTTACCATATCTGTGTTCTTTGCAACTAACATCCCACCGCCACCGGTTGTTATTATTTTATTACCATTAAAAGAGTAAACCCCAATATCTCCTATAGTACCTGCATACTTCCCTTTAAATACTCCGTCTTGGTAATAAGTCCCTAGTGCCTCTGTTGCATCTTCAATTAGCTTAATGTTGTACTTATTACAAATAATTGTTGCCTGTTCCATATCAGCCATATTTCCAAATACATGAACTATAATGACAGCCTTAATCTTCCTATTAGTTAGATTATTTATTAACTGTCCATCAACCATTTTACATTGTGTCTCACAAAAATCATTTAGCTTATCCATATCCATGCATAGTGAGTTATCACAATCCATAAAGATAGGTGATGCTCCAAGATATTTAACAGGATTAACTGCAGCAATAAATGTTAGAGTTGGAACAATTACTTCATCATCTCGCTCAACATTACATAGTTGAAGTGCTAAGTGTATTCCTGCAGTTCCACTTTGCAAAGCAGTTGTAGCTTGAACCTTTAGATACTTGGCCATATCCTCTTCAAACTTATTAACAAAGTGTCCAGCTGTTGAAACCCACTCCTGCTCAATTGCTTGAGTAACATATAAAAGTTCATTGCCTTTTAGATTTGGTACTGAAAGCGGAATATATCTATCCATTTTGTTCACCTTAACTTATAAATTATAAATGTCTGTTTTATATTTGACCAAATTAGTTCTAAAGAAATCAATAGTCTCCATCAGCCCCTGTTCAAAACTATACTTTGGAGTCCATTCGGTCAAATTTAGTATTTTTGAATTATCTCCTAAAAGTCGATTAACCTCACTTTTTTCAGGTCTAAGCCTTTGCTCATCACATACTATTGTTGCCTTAGGATTGATAATATTAATTATATCCTGTGCAAGTTGTCCCATAGATATCTCTGTTTTGGTAGCTATATTTATTTCTTCACCTATAGTTTTAGGGCTTCTAGCTATTTTAATAAAACCATTTGCTGTATCCTTAACATAGTTAAAATCTCTTGTCGGCGTAAGAGCACCAAGCTTTATTTGTGTCTGACCAGACAGAAGCTGAGTAATTATTGTTGGTATTATCGCTCGTGCAGATTGTCTAGGACCATATGTATTAAATGGTCGAACAATTGTAACGGGTAAATTGAAGCTACGATAAAAACTTTCTGCAAGCCTATCAGCGCCGATTTTTGTTGCACTATAGGGTGATTGCCCTTGAAATGGGTGTTTCTCATCTATTGGAACATACTGAGCAGTTCCATATACCTCTGATGTTGAAGTAACAAGTATCCTACTTACGTTTAGGTCTCTAGCTGCTTGAAGTACATTTAATGTTCCTTTGATATTAGTATCAACATAGCTATCTGGAGAATGATAACTAAATGGAATAGCTATTAATGCAGCTAGGTGATAAACCTCATCTACTCCTTTCATACATTCTCTTATTCCATTAGGGTCTCTTATATCTCCCGAGAAAACTTCCACTTCCCTTAATACATCTTTTTGAAGAGAGTCTAGCCATCCCCAGGAATTAAAAGAATTATAGTATGTTAAGGCTTTCACACTTACATTTTGTTGCAATAACTGCTCAGTTAAATGACTTCCTATAAAGCCATCTGCACCAGTAACTAATACTTTTTTCATTTTATACCTCTTCTTTGTTCTTCTCCCAAATAAACCAGCCATCCAAATGTTTTACATTCTTAAATACTTGTAAAACATTTTTTTGTATAGTAACGTCCTTAATATAAACAGCAATAATTCCATTATTATTCAGCCTACTATATATAGTTTTCAGTGTATCAATTGGATTCTTAGAACACTCTATTTCTGTTTCAAATATTATATAATCAAACATGATACCTTGAAAAGCATCACTATATTGGTCTTTGTTCTCAACTAGTACAAAATAATCAGACACACCCTTTAAATCCAATAAATAATTCCTTGAATTGGTTATATTATATATGGTTACATCAGTATTATGTACATTTTCCTTTATTGATTCTCTCACCTTAAGAGGGTTACTTCCAAGTCCGCAATTAATTCCTAAAACATTAGTATGGGTGGTATTATTGCATTTAAGAACGCTAAATAAACTAGGCGAAAAGCAAAATCCTGTACCCCAGGGGTCAATTCCAAATGTATTATAGAATTCCTTTCTTCCCTCAAGATAAAAGTCTATCTTGTTATCCTTCTCAATTTTTGTAATCTCATCTTTTAAGGTAACACTTCCAAAATGGTAACAATATGCATCCTTTGCAAGAATGAGTTTTAGACCTTTACGCCTTAATAGTAAAGCGCATTGGTCATCGGGAAAGGAATGCTGCTTTAGTGAGTAGAAATAACCAAAACTACATACCCCATTAGATGAATACATATACTTACTCCTGCATAATGCCAAAGGGTCACATAATCTTACTCTTTGTTCATGCCTAAAAACATCATACTTATTATTCTTCTTAGCAAAAATATGCATCTCCTCTAACGAAGTATATCGTGCAGGAATTGATTGTAGATTACTTACATTCGGTGTAGTAGGAACAATAAATGCTATTTTTTCATCTGATTCCATACATTTTAACATATTACTTATTGCGTTCTCTGTTATTACAACATCATTTGATATTACTAAAGTATACATGCCCTCAATTACTCTTGAAAATGCAGATAGTCCCCCTCCATTAACTAATATATCAATCTGCTTGGTAGGGCAAATACTTTCAAAATACTCCTTTGTACCGTCTGTAGACCCATGATTAATCAGAATCAACTCATAATTAAGATTAAATGGCAAGTATCTAAGAACATTTTCAACACATAATTTTGTATATTCAATCTTATTATAGCCAACAATAACAACAGATAAATCATATTTGTACTTGCCTAAATTCTCCATTTCATCTATATAAGAATTGCAGGACAACTCAACCATTTCAGACCTGTAGTATTCTTTTACCTTCACCTCATCTGGAAATACACATCCCCAAAAATAAAACTTCATATGCATGTCCTGAATTAGAGGAATTAATTCAAACTCAATTTTATCTAATGTTTTTACACTCCGACTAACGGCTAAAGAATTAATTCTCTGTAGTGAATCAATTATACTTTTGATGGCTTTGTCAGTATTAAGGTTTTTATTTTCACAAATCATCTGAGGAATTAGCTTATCCAACTTATCAAGAACTTTAACCATATCCTCAAAAATAATTTTAAAATAGGTGAAATTATTTGATGAATACTGTTTATGTAATTCAATTGAAGCTTCAATCAATGTCTGCATCATATCTACTATTAAAAAGGCCTGTTTTTGATCCTTAATCATATGTACATGCTCCCTTTGTTTCTAGGTTCATCCTGGTACTCCAGCTTCTCCAAAACTCATTTTTGCTAATTAATTGATTGTACTTTGCAATATACTCATCGCTTTTATCCAATTGACCTAACTCCCTATAACACTTAGCCATATAATAGAAAGCAAATGCATGCTCAGGAACAACATTTAATACCTCTTTAAACATTATTAAAGCCCTATCGTACTCACCAGCTCTTATGTTATAGTTATACTTAAAATTTACTTCTAAATTTATAAAGTATAGTATATCTTCCAAATATTCAGTAGAAAAATCTTCTGTCTGAATAACAGCTTTCTTTAGCCTTATATCACCAATGCTTTTACATGCTAAGTAATTATTTTTAATGCAATCTTCATATAAATCTGAACCTGGAAAAGGTGTTGCAAAGCTTATTCCTAACCAGTCTATTTCTAATGTTTTATAGTACTCTATTTCTTCTCTTATATCATTTTTAGTTTCTCCTGGCAATCCAATCATAACTCCTAATCTTACTATGATTCCAGCTTCTCTATAGTTTTTAATTATTGTAGGAACCTTATTTATATCTATCGGCTTTTTTATTATACTCTTAAGAACTCGTTGGGACCCTGACTCTAAAGGCAAAGAAACATAACCCGGACTCATCTCTTTTATTAAATCAATTACTTCCTGTGACGATGTAATAAACGAACTATTACCTGGAAATGAAAAAATACCCTTGTTTTTGCAATATTCGAAATACTTCTTAGCTCTTTCAAACTTTAGAAACAATAATTCATCAGTAAAAGTGATACAATTAAATTTTGTGTGCTGTAACTGAATACAGATATTATCAATTGTATTGAAAACCCATTCATCAGAAAAATATCGTATCCCCTTTCCACATATAGATTTGGTGTTACAAAAATAACAATTGAAAACACATCCTCTAGACGTAGCTAGGTATATATCATATATCTTTTTATATGAGGATATATGATTACTATAAATATAGTCAAAATATAAATCAATATCGCTTAAAAGGGAAAAATCATATGGTGGAAGAATATTTAAATCTTCTACTCTTATAGCTTGAATCTTATCAATAGGTTTGTGTTTAGTGGCAAAAGCAGAACAATTGTTAAACACCTCGGTATATGATTCATGCGATTCCAATAAGATTTTGAATGGAATTTCCCCCTCGCCTACACACACAGCATCAATACACTCCGACTTTAAAAAAATGTCACTATAAACATAGGAAGCTGTTACCCCGCCAGAAATGATTACCGAATTAGGAAAAAGTTCTCTTAAACAACTGATGATAATAAAAAAGTTGTTATATTCTGTAGTAGTATTTAGAGTAATGCCTATAATATCTGGTTCATCATTACTATTTTTCCAACTACTAAAATAGTTATTTATAATAGTATCAAAGGTATCCTTCTTTTGAAAAGTACCTTCCTTTATTCTCTTGTAGATAAAATTATTACAATCAACAATTGAACACTTAACTTGTGGCATGATATTACCAATCCATGTAGATAGTGCAACTGCTCCCATTGGCATAAAAAAAGAAAATTTTTTCACCTGGTTCCCATTAATATCATACTCATATCTATCTGTCTCCTTAACATTATACAATTCATTAAAATCTTCAGCAAATGGTGCAACAAACAAAATATTTTTAACTTCCACTTATAGGACCTCCCTTACTTATACTTAAGTAATATTTCTTCACAATAGTTATCTATATCATCTATAGTAAACGCCATAGGCTGATTGCAAATTTTACACATATTAAATTGAGCTCTTTTTTTCTTTAAATGGATTATTTGTAGGTTTCTAATCTTATCTCCCTTCCAAAAGTCCACAGCTGATCCATAATTAAAATCACCGATAATATATTCACCCTTCCAATCTGCACAACATGCTACAGCCTTACCTGTGTGAAGTACTAAAAATGTTGTAAAAATATGCGGACATACATGCTTATAGTCAAGATTCTGTCCAAAGACTCCAATAGTTGAATTAGTGCACTCTAGGTTAGCGTCTGTCCATACATTGTCAACTATTTTTTCAATAAAAATCTCATCACAAACTTTTTCAAATCTGTTCAGGAATAAGTTTTTCTGTTGTTCCGAGTACCCCATATCACCTAACTTAATATATAGTTTACAATTACTCTTATTGAGATATAAGTGCTCGATTTTTTCTATATACTCGTCCATATCAATCTTTCTACCACAAGTTTTATAAAAGTCATCGTTATCAATACCATTTACAGAAATATTGATCCAATCAAGTCCTGCCTCTATTAACTGCATATTAAGTGAATTATTAAGAGCAACTCCATTAGTATATAACTCGATATAATTGGCAACCTTTTTATGTTTTGCATAAGAAATCATTTTAGGTAAAGACTTATTTAATAGAGGCTCCCCGAATCCACCTATTTTTAACTTTCGAAGTCTTTGTGGAAATTTACATAAGTCATCTATTATTTTACAGAATAGTTCAAAATCCATAAATCCAAAAGAGATACCCGACTGCTTAATAGAATCTGTATCATAATGGTAGCAGAATTTGCACTTCACATTACATAGATTTGTAACCTCTATGGCCACTGAAAACGGCGTTTCCAATGGAATTACAGTCTGTAATGGTATTCTCGGCGCAATATGGATTTTAGATATGTTGTTAGCCGTCATAAATTTCTCCTTATTTAAGCAAAATTGATATTAATACTCACATTCAATAAATGGATAAAGATTTTCTAGTTTTGAAGATTGTATCGTACCGTCCTTATTAATTTTAGTTTGGGCTCGAGGTACCTCTTCATACCGTATGTCTCCAATAACTTCAATTAATTCTGGAATATCATCAGCCAGAGCATTTTTAATTCCTTCGTTTAGCTCACTTGTATCTTTAATTAGTGAATACTTTAGACCATAAGCTTGCGCAATTTTCTCTAAATCTGGCAAACTCATGCCACTGTCTTTGTTACACCCCGCTAATTTTCCTTTAAAATGAGAATTCTGCATTCCATATATTGAGGAATAGCCAAAATTGTTATATATAAATAGCTTTATTGGAAGCTTATAATAAGAAATCAACTGTAGCTCTTGAATATTATGTTGCAGCGAACCGTCCCCTTCAAAAACAATAGTTCTTTTTTTACTGGCTATTGAGACACTAATCGCTGATGGTAATGCATAGCCCATTGAGCCTAATCCCATGGGAGAAATAAACCTCTGTCCATTTCTCAAACTTAACCCCAAATTCATTGCTGCGCATACCCTACCAGTTGGACTAGCAACGAAAACATCATTTGCCTTGGAATATTCTGATAGTTTTTTTGCAAAGTCGTATCCATACACATATTTGGATTTAATATCAGTTTTCTCGTCACAGATAGGGTATTTTTGCTTTAATTGCTTGCAATACTTAACCCAATGAGTTGTATGTAAAGAAATACTATCCATGCTACTTAAAATCTTTGTTAAAAACTCCTTTGCATCACAATTAAAGATACCCTCAAAAGAAATGGAAAGTTTTCTAATTTCATTTTCATCAATATCTACTATATATTTTTTTGCATTTGGTGCAAAATTAGCTTCATTATAAGCTGTTAAGGAAAAGTTTACCCTTGATCCTATTACTAATAAAAAATCACTTTTTTGAAGAATAAAATTGGAATATCTGGGTGCTAATGCCCCAGGGAAGCCAAAGAAGTACTCATTTGATTCATAAAACAGTTCCTTTGCTCTCCATGTGCACAAAGCTGGAACTTCATATGTATTGATTAATTTACGTGCCAAATCACTAGCTCCTGAAGCAATTACCCCTTGCCCAAATAGCATTACAGGCCTTTTAGCTTGCTCTAAGTCACGAACTAGCCTCTCAACTAATGGTAAATCAATAACACTGTCCTCATCTTCTGGGTAATATTCACTAAGTCTATCCTCATCAATTTCAGCGGCTTGGATATCCAATGGTATATCTATCCATACCGGTCCCTTTCTTCCAGAAGTAGCTAAATGAATAGCTTTCTGTAAATGATATTTAATCTTATCTTTATCCGTTATAGTAACCGCATATTTTGTATTGTTTTTAATTATATTAACAATATCTACTTCTTGTGGTCCATAGCTTCTTACTCCAAAAGGTGCAAAGTCTGCAGTTTTTACCTGTCCAGATATAATAAGCATTGGCGTACTATCTTGATATGCAGACACTACTCCAGTAATTGCATTTGTTGCACCGGGGCCTGTCGTAACCATGCAAAAACTTAATTTATTTGTATATTGAGCATACGCGTCTGCACAAATACTAGTTGCTTGTTCATTTAAATTATAGTACTTACTAATTTTATGACTATTTGCAATGGAGTTAAGAAGATGCATCATACCACCTCCAGAAAGAAGAAACGCATCTTTAATTCCATACTCCTCCAAATATCTAATAATGTAATCTGACAATTTCATATAATTACTCTCCACTTCTACAGATTTATTCTAATACAATAATTGAATTACTCAGCCCTAGCTCTTTTATCTGCTCTATTATGTTTTTTGAATGTAACATAGAGCAAATAATTATTGTATCACTATTATCTTGGGGAATATCATTGGGTCCAATAACCTTACTATTCCCAAACGTTGTTCCTATCTTAGTAGTGTTATTATCAATAAAAGCAGTAATATTACAATCCTTTAGTGGTGTGTTTGCTAACAAGTCCATAGCTAAGGCTCCTGTTCCCCAAACCATTACAGGTTCTCTTTTTTCACAAATCTTTGATAAGATTAAGTTCTTAAACATATATACCTTACTTTGATTATTTAGGTATTCTGTAATAGACTTTAATGTGTTTGCATCTTTAACTATTGTAGCAGTATATTTAATATCTTGATCACATAGTTCGTATCCACAAAATAAACCATATTCTTTAATAGAGTTTGTCTCATAAGTGATTTTTTCATTGTAGATTCTATTAAAGCCACAACTAGTCATTAAATTATCAAGTGATTGACAGGAAAAATAATTGATATGCTCCTGATTAAAATTATTAGGTAATGGAGTTGTGTTAATATTAATTCTTTCATAATCGGGGATTTCTATAAATATTTTCCCCATTTTAGTTAGATAATTAGTTTTCAAATTACAAATAGCCTCATACGGTAAAAGAAGATGCTCCAACATACTAAAGAGAAATATTACATCATAGGAATTTTTATACTTATCCTCGGGAATATCATATATACTTCCTTTTATAGCTTTTTGAGGATAAAAACTATTTATTAAACTTACGCTTCTTTCGGATGGATCCATACCTATCGCCTTATAATTTTGTTTATTAAGATATCTTACTAGTGTGCCATTTCCACAACCAATATCTAAAATACTGCAATCTTTACTCATCATATTTTTAAGAATAAAATTAGCCCTACCACATGAGCTATTGTACTCCATAATATCTTTTGGGGACATACTATATATGTTAAAGTTTTCATAGTAATATTCATATTCTTTAAGGGAGGCACTCGTATTAGCGTAACAGAACCCACAATAATTACAGCATACAATTGAATACTTTTGAGGCAAATTATATTCCTTTGGTAGATCAAGAAATATCTCTTTTATTGTATCTATATTTTGGCTTTTGCATATTGGACAAATTCTTATTACTGCTTGGTTCATTTATTTCTCCCTCCAAATTTATATTAAATACAATTGTATAAAAGGGTTTCCTTACGGAGCTTAGTAATATTATCTTGATAATACCCAAGTAAATCTATAATATTTTCTTGCATATCCCCTATAGCTATGGGAATTTCTTCTAATATTTTTTTATTAGAAGCGGTGTATTCCTTATTTAGTCCATCTTTTGCTACTAATATAGGGAGTTCCTTGCCCACTGCCTTATTTATCATGTTTGCTAGTTGTAGTAACTCATACTTCATGCCAGATGTAGCATTATAACAATGATATTTCATATCGTTGTGTATAAAAAATTCTACCATCCTACATAGGTCATCTATATACAAGTAATCAAATACTGCGTTCTGTCTGATAGTAATGGGATAATCAAAAAGCGCCTTACATATAGAGTTAGAAATAAATCTTGCAGTATAATCCTCGTACTTTCCGAAAATCCCAAAGAGTCTGAAGTTATAAATATTTTTACTATTTAGAGTATACTTTGATAAGGTATTCATAAGAAATCCATATGTATCATTAGGAATTTTCCTATCGAACTCATCTTCTGTAATGCTTACAATAGGAAGTTCCCTAGCATATTCTGCTCCAGTACCAAAATAGAGCATTTTTCCATACAAATCACTACAATGAGCAAGATTCATAAACGTTCTTAGTCTTTCGTGCAAGTAGAGAGATTCACTGTTTGTCACTTGTCTATCAATCCTTCTATCTATTGCATTTATAACAATATCAAAGGATTGAGTGCGAAAAAGCGATTTTACACTCTCCCAGTCAAGTGCATCTAGTTCTTTACTAGAAGGAGCAACAATATCATAATTGTTACTTAAGTACTCATATAAATTTCTCCCAACAAACCCTGTTTTACCAATTAATAAAATTTTCTTCAAAAAATCACTCTCTTTTTAAAAATTAAATTCTTCAATCTGATTTATTATGATATCTTTTATACTAGCTGGTGAATATATTAAAGCCTTATATACCTCAACAGTACTATTTATAGCTTGACTTAAACTCCATTTTGGTTCCCAACGTAATACTGTATGTGCTTTTGAGCAATCAAGCCTCAAATAATTTGCTTCATGCGGGCCATTATCACTCTGACTTACCCAACCAGCTCCATCTCCCCACGCCTTGCAAAACAAATCTGCCAAGTCACCGGTAGTAATACAATCTTCCTGTTCCGGTCCAAAGTTGTAGCTGCCAGCGTATTTCTTTTTGTCCTGATACTGCTTTTGGGCCAACAGCAAGTAACCTGAAATACACTCTAGTACATGCTGATACGGTCTAATAGAATTGGGATTTCTCAGAATAATGGGTTCTCCTTTTTGAACGGCCCTGAAACAATCAGGAATTATTCTATCCTGCGAAAAGTCACCGCCGCCAATAACATTACCTGCTCTAGCCGTAGAAATAGCAGGAGCATCTTCGTCTGTAAAAAAAGAATTTATGTAGCTGTAGGTTACAAGCTCACTGCATGACTTGCTATTTGAATAGGGGTCATAACCACATAAGGTATCGGTTTCTCTATATCCCCAAGCCCACTCTCGATTGAGATATACTTTGTCAGTTGTAACATTTACTAAGGATTTTGCGCAGGGATTATGTCTCACAGCATCCAATAAATAAACAGTGCCCATTACATTTGTGCTATACGTCTCAACAGGGTGAGAATAAGCCCTTCGTACAATGGGCTGAGCCGCTAAATGAAACACAATCTCTGGACTGCTGGCATTATAAATCTGGGAAAACAGCCCTGTGGTGGTTATATCCCCAATAACAGAATGTACCTTCTTTTCTAGGTTTAATAGCGTATAAAGGTTAGGAGTGGTCCCTGGCTCCTTTGCAAAACCCGTCACCTCTGCACCAAGATTAATAAGCACCTCACACAACCAACTTCCTTTAAAACCAGTGTGTCCTGTGACAAGTACCTTTTTCCCCTTCCAGAACTGCCTATCCATCACGTTATCCTCCAAAGTTGTGCTGCATTTACTTTTGCAATACTTTTCACCAGTAAAGCATTAACTAGTCTACTTTATAAACATTACATTAAAAATATCTACCATACCTTCCATGGTGCATTGCCTGAATCCCATAAATTCTCTAAATGTTGCTTGTCCCTCTGAGTATCCATGCATTGCCAAAATCCAGTATGCTTATACGCAGTAATATTACTTTCACTTGCTAGCATTGACAATGGCTCCCTCTCAAATATAGTTGCATCCCCATCTATATAGTCAAGCACCTTTGGCTCTAGAACAAAGAATCCCCCATTTATCCATGTATCCATAGTGTTAGGTTTTTCTACAAATTCTAATACAGTGTCATCTTCCTTGATTCCCAATACACCAAATCTGCCGCTTGGCTGGACTGCTGTAACAGTTGCAAGCTTTCCGTGCATCTTATGGTACTCTAACAGCTTGCTTATGTCCACATTTGCAACACCATCTCCATAGGTCAACATAAAGGTTTCATTACCAAGGTATTCTTTAACCCTTTTTAACCGTCCACCCGTCATAGTATCCAGCCCTGTGTTGACCAAAGTTACCTTCCACGGCTCAGACATATTTGTATGTACCTGCATATTGTTTCCATACCTCATATCAAAGGTTACATCGGCTCCATATAAGAAGTAGTTTGCAAAGTATTCCTTAATAATATTACCTTTGTAACCAAGGCAAATAACGAATTCATTAAAGCCATAATGTGAGTAAGTCTTCATAATATGCCAAAGTATAGGTCTTTCACCTATCTCTATCATAGGTTTGGGTCTTAGGTGCGACTCTTCACTTATTCTTGAACCATACCCTCCTGCAAAGATTACAACCTTCATATTAATTCACCCTTTACTACTTATTTTTTTACTGCAATAACCTCCATGAAGCCTTCCTTATATCTAGACATCTTGTAATGTTTAGGGACAAAGCCGCATTTAACTAATAATTTCTCTAGAGAATCCTTTGAAAAATAGTTGTTTATCCTTGAAGACCTCATATGTATATCCTTATCCTTTGCCAACCGTGCATAACCACTTAGCATATTTGGAGTCTCAATATAAATACAACCATCAGCATTCAGCTGCTGAACAAATTTTTGTATTAGTCTCTCAGGATTTATTGCACTTTCCAAAACAGAGCTTACGGCTATTATATCAAACTTATTCTTAGTCTTAAAAATACACTTATTGACATCAAACACATCGTTTGTTACTTCCATTCCATACTCTTGTGCTGCTGCAATAAAAGAGCATTCAGTGTTAATTGCTGCCATATTATTACCCGCTGAATGATTTAGAATTGATTCAACGACGTCTGCATAATCTCGTGCATCATGTTTATCTGATCTATCCACTTCTTTAAATTTTGCATCACAAATATATGAACTGAACAAGTGGTTGCAGTTATTACACTTTCTCCAAATTTTTATAGGTCCACACTGTTCTATAAAATCATTTCCGGTAAGGGCATTATAAACACTATGCATTTGTGCTTCCGCTCCACATATTGGGCAAGTTCCAATGTCTTCGTTTTTCATATCCTTATCAAATACATAGTATCTGTTTTCGTTGTTCTTGTCAGTTATAGCTAACTCAGCAAATGTTGGGTTTATTCTAAATACAGCAGTATGACAGAACAATGCAACTTGAGCATTGCCTGCTCTGTTAAATACCTCACCCAATCTAAAATAAATAATATCCTTCTTATACTCATTTTTTATTAACTGCAAAAGAAGCGTAAAGGCCTGAATATCCATGTTCTTGCCCACTAGGCTATCTGCTAGCAGGAAATAGGTTTCTAGCACTTCATCTGGCAGTCTGTAATCAGAAAGATAGGTAAGTGCAACAAACTCCTGTTCTGTCATATCTCTAAGGTATTGACTTGTAACCTCTGCTTCTGCCTGCTCAAACTTCCCAGTTCTGACTATATCTTTTGCAACCTTATACTCATCAAATACACTTTTATATGTTGTTAACATTTGTTCAGCCTTTTGTCCTACAGCATTTCCACTATTTCTTTGAGCAATTAGAGTAATATAGATAATTGCGTTGTAATCTATATCAATAGTCTTGCTAGATAAAGCAATTTCAAACTCTTCTAGTGCCTGCTCAAACTCACTTAAATGATAATGCATAAATGCTTTTATCTTGTGCATCTGTGCTGTAAAGAACTCAGAAACTCCAGTCTCAATTAACCATTTTGCTTTATCCATAGCCAATTTATAATCGCGCAAGTCCATATAGCAGGATATTATTTGACCGCATATACTATCATTTAGTGGCTCAATTGCTACCTCTAAGCAATCTATTTGTTCTTGTCGGGCGATAAAGAACATCTTTTTATACAGCCATATATACTCTGATGCTATCTGATCAGATATATTATTTAGCCTGATGCCATCTAAAACCGTTTGAATTACTATTGCCTGATATGGGTTAAGCCTATCTTTATATAGATTAAATAATTTTCTATCCTTTTCAAATAATACTGCAAGTCCTATGTATCGGCGATGCTCTTCGTTGCCACTGTTTTCAAAGGCACTAGTTGCAGTATCAATAAGCTTCTGATAATTGCCTGAAAGCAGCATTGCTGCATAAGTAGTGTCATCCTGTCCATCAAAATTGTTATTGTATTTGACAGCATAATATAGGAATACCTTATAAAGACGAGTTCTTTTCAAAGCTGATATTATTGTTTGTACCTCTTCCTGGTCTTCAATGTTGTATATACTGTTTAAAAATAGTATTATCTCTTCTGCCGACTGATCTTCAATTATTTTTAGTAATTCAGAAAGTGCATCACAATAAAGCGGGCCAATCTGCAATGCCTTAAGATGATACTCAAAGGCCTCTTCGATATTACCACTTGTAAGGCTGATATGCCCAAGTCGATAATATGCCTCAGGTAAACTTCCACTAAAGGAGTTAACATACTGCTCTTTGTAGTTGTTATGAATATGTATTGCCTTAAGTATAGCCTTATTTGCAGCGTTGTAGTCCTTCTTCATAGCCTCAACGCCCTTATAATAGTTATATATAGGTTGTGCTGGGTGTTTCTCCAGCGTATGTTCTACATGCTTATCAATATCCTTTTGAGTATACTTTTGTGGCAGTAATGCCATCATTCGGTAATAATACTCGTAAACACTTATAAATAGGTTATTTACTGTCATCAGCTTGTCAAAATCGGGGTGGCTCAAAAATTTCTTGTAAAATCTAACGCAATCATCATAATTTTCCGTAAGGAAGTTTTCTCTGCATAGGTAATAGTATAGAGGAGCATCCTTATCTCCACTCCTATACGCCTCCCTCAAAAATTCCAGGTTCCTCTTGGACTTAAGCTCAACTCTGCCATTTGAGTATCCTGTATGATATATCTTGACTCCCTCATACTCCACATATGTTAATTGTGCTTCTTTTTTATCTACATATTCATGAATTTTTCCAACATATCTTATAGAAGGACTGTTTCTAAAAATGCGCATTGCTAGAATCCTGGATGAAATAAAATCTCTATTTTCATCATAGTTACAAAGAGTTGCCCTGATACTATCTACCTCAGTTCTAGGTAGTAATTCTTCAAGCATTTCTCTCACTTTTGCGGTTTTCATGTCAGGAACAAAGAATTCATCTGCGTCCAAAAATACTATCCAATCTCCCTTTGCTTGCTCAAGAGCATAATTCTTTGCAGCTGAAAAGTCATTTATCCAATCAAAATGGAACACCTTTGCTCCGTAAGATTCACAAATCTCAATGGTATTGTCTGTAGAACCAGTATCTACAATTATTATTTCGTCTACTGCATCTTTATAGCTTTCAATTGATTTTGCGATATTATGTGCCTCGTTTTTCACTATAGAGCAAGCGGATATTCTCATTATGAAATTACCTCCAATTTGTTATACCTATATATCGGCTATAAATAATCTTTTATTAAGGCTATTAAGGCTCAAAACCCCGTGGGTATTTTTGAAAATGTAAAATAAATGGGTCGGAAGAAAACACTCCCGACCCAAATAATAACACCATAGATTATCTTAATAACTGCAGAACTCCTTGTGGAGTCTGGTTTGCTTGAGCAAGCATTGCCTGTGCAGCCTGAGTCAAGATGTTGTTCTTTGTATATGTCATCATTTCTGATGCCATATCTACGTCACGAACACGGCTCTCTGCTGCTG